>JAIRZP010000045.1 GCA_031267175.1 Coriobacteriales bacterium
ATGACGTCGGGGTAGCGTCCGCCCCCGTACTCTCCATAGAGCGGGGCCCAGTCTATGAGTTCGTAGCCCGTGGCCAGCACGACCGCGCCAAACTCCTGCTTGACGAGCCGGTCCTCGTCCTCAAAGTTAACAGCATTGGCAGCGCAGATCTTCTGGCAGACACCGCACTTACCCTCGGTGAGCTTGCGGCAATGCGCCGCGTCGATGACCGGCTTGCTCGGCACGGCCTGCGGAAACGGCTTGTAGACGGCCTTGCGCGTGGCCAGGCCCTGCTCAAACTCGCTTGCCACCTTGCTGGGGCATTTTTGCTCACAGAGGCCGCATCCCGTGCACGCGGCGTAGTCGATGTACTTGGCCTTCTGGCGGATGGTCACGGTAAAGTTGCCGATATAGCCCGTCACCTCCTCCACCTCGCTCAGGCTCATGATCTCTATATTGGGATGCGCGCCGGCCTCGTTCATCTTGGGAGCGCAGATGCAGGCCGAGCAGTCCATCGTGGGAAAGGTCTTGTCGAGCATGACCATCTTGCCGCCGATAGAGGGCTCCTTCTCAACGAGGGTCACGGGATAGCCCGCGTCCGCAATGTCGAGCGCCGCCTGTATGCCCGCGATGCCCCCGCCAACGACGAGTGCCCGTTTGGTGAGGGGAATTTCGCTCGTAAACAGCGGTCTGTTGCGGTCAACCTTTGCGGCCGCCATACGCACCAGGTCGATGGACTTGGCCGTGCCGGCCTCCTTGTCCTTATGCACCCAGGAGCACTGCTCGCGCAGGTTGGCCACCTCCAGCATATAGGGGTTGACCGAGGTCTCGGTGAGCATCTTCCTGAAGGTCAGCTCGTGCATGCGTGGCGAGCAGGAGCCAATGACGATACGGTCGAGATTGTGCTCTTCAACAGCGGTCTTGACACTGAGCTGCCCCGGCTCGGAGCAGGTGTACTTGTTGTCATCAACATACACAACGTTGGGAAAGTCCTTCGCTGCCTCCGCGACCGCCGCAATGTCAACGGTGCCTGCGATATTAGAGCCGCAGTGGCACAGAAACACTCCTATCCTGCTCATGAGGCCACCACCTCTCCTTTTGTGCTCGCCGCAGTGGCAGGAACGCTGCCAGTAGCGGCTTTGGCACCAGCACCGCTTGCCGTGCCAGCACCGGCTTTGACAGCAGCATCAGCACCGGCCTTGGCTCCCACGGCTTCCGCGTCCTCATCAGGTTCCTCGGGGGGCTGCGTCGCGCGCTCGGCACACGCCAGATCGGGATAATAGTGCTTGTCGATACCCACCTCGCTGGCACGGGCTCCCAGGCACATCGAGATAAGCTCGGTAAAGTAATAGACGGGGAGGCTATAATCGGTGCCCGCGAGGCGGTTGACCTCTTTCTGACGCATGTCCACGTTAAGCTGGCAGAGCGGACAGGCCGTGACGATGACCTCGGCCCCGTTGTCCTCTGCATTGCGGAGTATCCTCTCCACCATAATCTTGCCGGCAGAGGGCTCCGTTACCTGGAGGGAGGCACCGCAGCATTCGGTCTTGTAGGCCCAGTCAACGGGCTCGGCTCCTACGAGCCGCATGACCTCGTCCATACTCTGCGGATTCTCGGCATCATCAAACTCCGCGATCTCTGCCGGTCTCACGAGCACGCAGCCGTAATAGCAGGCCACCTTGAGGCCATTCAGGCTCTTCTCTAACCGTGCCAGCAGGGCCTCCTTAATGGCATCGTTTTCGGCGACGACCTGCAGCAGGCTGTAGACCTGTTCCTCACCGCGATACTCACGCTCGATGAGGCTCTCGATATGCTCGCGGTTCTCCGCACTCATTTTGACGTAGTGCCGGGCATTCTTCAAGCGCGCAAAACAGGCCGCACAGGGTGCCACCACCGCGAGACCCGGCAACTCGTCCTGACTGATGGCGAGGCTTCGCGCCGGGAGCGCCAGGCTCAGGTCATGATTGATGAGGTGGGCGGCAGAGGCGCCACAGCAGTTCCAGTCGGGAATCTCCCGTAAATCAAGTCCGATGGCACGGGCCATGTACTGCGTAGACAGCTCATAGGCAAGGCCCGTGGAGCAGGATGTACAGCCGGGAAAGTACGCAAACTCCGTTTCTCTGGCTGTTGGCGTGGTTGCTGAATTGGTTGCTGTCATAGCTGTTCACCTCCCAGGCAGGTGTCGATAATGCGACGCACGGCTTCTCTGTCTTTGACCTTGTGCACTTTGAAGCCAATCATGCCTTTCATAAGCAGATGGGGTGCATTGGGCGCATCCTGCAGGAGATTTCCGCTGAAGAGGTTGTAGCGCATCATCATGTAGAGCTCGTTGGATCTTCCGTTGGTGTAAATGCCCTTGAGAAACAGGTCGTTAAAGACATCGGGGCCGTTAGCGGGCCGGTTGCCGGCGGCCTTTGAGGCGCGTCTGACCTCCTCCATGAGAGCGGGCAGGTTCACGTCCTGAGGGCAGCGGCTCACGCAGGTGATACAACTCGCGCAGAGCCACGGCGTCTGGGCGTTGAGCACCGTCTCCCACGACCCCAGCTGCATCAAGCGAATAACCTCGCGCGGCATGAGGTCCATGGCGTGTGCCACCGGACAACCGGCGCTGCACTTGCCGCACTGGTAGCAGTCTTTGAGGTTGACTCCTGCCCGTGCGGCGACCTGTTCCGTTGTCTTTCCGTACCTTGCCTTACTCGCTGATAGGTCAACGGCCTCCATGTCATGCTCCTCTCTGAGGATGTCACCTACACTATAAGCCTACGAATGCCCCCCGAATCGTACCAATCTTCTGCAAAAATCCAGCGTGCCTGCCAGGAGTGCCCAAATCAAACGTGTCAATCCTATGTTGCCCGCTCTGGTATGCCGTACAAACGATACTGCATAAAGGAGAAAAGATACACTAAACGCAAGCAAGAGGCATTGTTTTTTGACAAACGGAAACCTTACGCAGTGCCGTGGCAGCAAACGGCATTTCTGCATAGCTAAACGGTCAGGGTCGAAAAGGCGACAGCGATTCGTGCACGTTGTAACAGAGTCCTTTGCAGAGAGCACTCTGCAGTTTTGATCTGCATTCATGACCTCCGGTTTTTGAGCTGATGGCAATGAAAAAGGGGGATTGAACCCTTAATCTCGTCTCATATTCGATATAATATCTTTGATATGTAGACAACATGCACACAATGTGATAGTTTTTTGCTTAGGAGGTTGCTACTATGAGCACAGCAAATATTAATATACGCGTAGATGCCGATGTAAAGCAAAGAGCTCAGGATATCTTCAGTTCACTAGGACTTGATATGTCAACAGCAATTAATGTTTTTTTGAGGCAGGCAATACAGAAGCGAGGGATTCCTTTTCAGGTAACGGCAAGTCCAGAGCCTCAGAGGAACAAGCCTCATCGTGGCGGTTGGGAAGGCAAGATATGGATGGCAGACGACTTTGATGCACCGCTGGATGACTTTAAGGAATATCTCCAATGAGATATCTGCTTGACACGCATATCGTCCTTTGGTTTGCTCAGAACTCGCCTCGTCTGTCTTCAAACGCGGCACAAATAATCCTTGATACCGACAATACGATATGCGTCAGCGTTGTCTCAGCGTGGGAGGTTGCAATCAAATGCAGCATTGAAAAACTCAGGCTTGAGGGGGGTGTCTCAGAGTTTTTTCGCATGGTCTCTGTTAATGGGTTCACACTTCTTCCTATTGCAAGGCAACATCTGGAATACCTTCAGTCGCTTCCTTTTTGTCATCGTGATCCGTTTGACCGACTGCTTGTAGCGACTGCTGTTGTTGAAGGTTTAACCGTGATTACGGCTGATGAAGACATCGCACGATACCCCGTCCCTCTTATCCGATAACGCCACAGAGAAACGGCTTTGGAGAAGGAATAAAAAACCATGAGTATTTCCGAACGGCTTGACAGGCTTCCCGGCACGCCCCTGCTCCGAAAGGTCGTCCTTATCTCGGGCCTGGGCCTGATGTTTGACGCTATGGACCAGGGCATGGTGAGCGGCGTCATAGCGTCCATTGGCCTTGATTGGAAGCTGGATTCTCTGCAGCTGAGCTTTCTCGGCAGTTCCGGTGTGCTGGGCATGATGCTGGGTGCCATCATCTCGGGGCTGGCCGCGGACCGTTGGGGCCGCAGGACCGTGGTACTCGTCACCCTGCTCGTCTTCAGTGTGGGCAGCGCGCTGTGTGGCATGGCCTCCAACTTTGAGCTCCTCCTCCTGTTCAGGTTCCTCACCGGCGTGGGATTAGGCGGAGAATTGCCCGTGGTCACCACCATGGTGAGCGAGTTTTCCTCGCTGAAGAACCGCGGCAGAAACGTGGTACTCGTCGAGAGCTTCTGGGCCTGGGGCTGGATCCTCGCGGCCCTCGTGGCCTACCTCGCCATTCCGCTGTATGGGTGGAGGGTGGCCTTCTTCATTGGTGCGGTCCCTGCGCTGTTTGCCGCTGCCCTGCGCTTTCTCATTCCGGAGTCCCCTCGCTTTTTGGAACAGAAAGGCAGGCTCAAAGAGGCAGAGGCAATAGTCAGCACGATGGAACGGTCAGCTGGCACGGCACTACCGGCTGAGTCCGGCCAGCTTCTTGCGGGCGAGGCAGCTGAAGAGCCACCCTCGGAAACCCTCCTGCAGGAGAAGGCAAGCCAAGCCCTCAAGCAAGAGGCACCGAGCCGGCCGCACAAAGGGCAGTCTTCCCTCCGGGCCTTTGCCAATCTCTGGTCAAGAGAGTACCGTCGGTCTACGGTGGTGCTCTGGGTGCTGTGGTTTGGCGTGAACCTGGGGTATTACGGATTCGTGCTCTGGACACCGAGCTTTCTGGTGGCGCAGGGCTATGAGCTCGTGCGGAGCTTTGAGTTCACCCTTATCATGTGCCTTGCGCAGGTGCCGGGGTATATGAGTGCGGCTTTTCTGATCGAGAAGATAGGGAGAAAGCCGGTGCTGACGATCTTTCTCTTGGGTACCGCGGCCTCCGCATGGTTCTTTGGCCACGCGAGTTCCATTGAGTTTGTGCTCTTGGCCGGCTGCCTGCTGTACTTCTTTGCTCTGGGAACTTGGGGCTGCGTGTATTCCTACACGCCTGAGCTGTATCCGACGGGCATCAGGGGTGCGGGCGCTGGCGCGG
The DNA here is from genome assembly GCA_031267175.1 of Coriobacteriales bacterium. GTDB lineage: Bacteria > Actinomycetota > Coriobacteriia > Coriobacteriales > UBA8131 > WQXH01. Next base: position 5,109 of record JAIRZP010000045.1, read on the forward strand.
CCTCGGCCTTTGGCAGGGTCGGTGCGTTCATAGCCCCGATGCTGGTGCCGGTGGTCTATGCCTTCTTTGGCACAGAGAACGGCTTTCAACTCGTGTTCATCGTCCTCACCGTGGTATTCGTAGTCGTGGGAGCCGTCGTCGGCATCCTCGGCATAGAGACCAAGGGCAAAGAGTTGCCCACAACCGAGCAGGAAAACAGGGGGTGAGAAATAGCCGCCACGGCTGAGTAGGATTTACAAAAATCTTATATATATCTCACAGTGCTAATCTCTCAAGCATCCAATAGGTATGACAAGCACGCCATCTTCTCTTCTGTAACCGTACTCCGTACCGGTGAGGACTATCTTCAGGTCAGGCATTCTAAGAGGCACCTGTTTCTCTCTTTCGTTATATTTTGAAACGAGTGCTTCCAGTTCGAGAAGGTGCTTTGCGCCATCATCAACGCTGTTGCCGCCAAGCTTCACTTCCAACAGCGCATATCTCCCATCATCCAAATGTAAAACAATATCAGACTCCAAACCATACCGGTCACGGTAATAGGATATGTCTCCGTTAGCCATGAGCGAATATGCTTTGAGGTCGCGAACACAGAGCGATTCAAACAGGAAACCAAGTGTCTTGAAGTCAGTATTGAAATAGTCAGGCCCAACTCCCAGCGCAGCTACGGCAATGGATGGGTCAACAAGGTTCCTTTT
>JAIRZP010000054.1 GCA_031267175.1 Coriobacteriales bacterium
CTCGCTCACTCCTTATTTTGTACTATCTCCCTCACCTCTGCGTCTGGGTCTATGGAGAGCCTGCCGGACGCATCGACCTTGTCTATTATACAGGCCGGGCCGATGGTAATGTCATGGCCGCTTACTGTATGGGCGTGTACGCCCCGCACATTGACGGTGGTAGCCTCGATGAGATCGACCTTCGAATGAGTCTTGCTACCAACGGCCTCCTTGAACTTGGTCCACATCTTGAAGAGAAATGACCGGTGGTGAGACTGGATGGAGATATTGTCGCCCACTATCTCCCTGGCATCGATAAAGCCGTTGGCGTCAATACGGTCAGCGGAGATCTGGCCATCTGCCGTGAGTATGCCATCGCAGATGATCCGGTCTGCTTCGACCTTGCTGCCGTAGGTCGTTACGATGCCGTCGATGTTCATGGTCTGTGCGCGCAGGTTGCCACCAATGGTGACGACACCGGCGGTCTTGAGCTGCTGACAGCTCAGGTCGCTTCGCGCGTCAAACACGCCGTCGATGTCAACCTCTGCCGCCTCCAAGGGGCCTTCTGCGGTAACAACGCCGTTGATGTTGAGGTCGCCGTAGACGCCGCCTGCAAAACTGACCACGCCATCAATGCGGCCGTTTTCCATGTTGCCGACGCCTTTGAAAGATCCTGGTTTCATGATGATGCATCCTTTCTCTGAGGGGTATCTGTGCCACCTGCGTCGGACGCAGGAGCTTCGAGTGCTCTGATAGCAGCGACGAGCACCTCCTTTTTGGTGCTTTCGCTCGCACCGTTACTGATAAGCGCAGCAGCAAGCGCAATAAGGGCCTTGACAGACGCTTCCGGCAGATTCACCGCAGTCAGGTCTACGCCGAGGCTGTCCACAAAAATCTCATCCAACCCGGTGCTGGCAAGCAGCATGCTCCTGAGGCTGAGCTGTCCTGCTCCCTGTGCGAGCTGCTCGCGGATCTCCGAGAGCGAAAGCTCATCCTTCAGGGACTGAATGGCCCTGACGCGCGCAAGAACAAGTTCACGGGGGAGGAAGGTCTCCTGCCCCGTAAAGGCGGAGCGCTTCTCAAACCATTCCTCGGGAATAAGCCCCTCGCGCTTCCAGCGATACAACTGTCCGTAGGAGATGCCGGTTTGTGCGAGCAATTCCTTCTTGGAGATTTTATTGGGGTAAGGCGTGTCTACGAAAGCGCCATCAGATACGTCAGCGGCTGGTGCGTCACCAGGCAGGTATACGGGTGTGTCAGTAGGTACATCGCTCATAGCTGTTCCTCCAATCCTTTCATAGAGCGAAACAAAACGTTGTTATGCAATATAACAATGTTTTGTTTCGCTGTCAAGTGAAAAGTCAAGGCGATTAACTGACTGACATCACGTGGTTACGGTATTTGATTCTCCCTCGCCCCTGTATCCGGCGTCCTCCTCATTACTGTTGAGCTGGGAACACTCGAGGTAACCCTGGTTGTCAACAAGGTCGATGAGTCCTTGCTGGGTATGCACGTCGAGCTTGCGGTAGATGTGCCAGGTGTGGGTATGCACGGTACCCAGTGCGATATAGAGCTGCTTAGCGATATGTGCGGCACTGTGGCCCTTGGCTAGCAAGTAGAGTACATCAGTCTCGCGAGCCGTGAGGAGATAGGTGTCGGAAACCTCTTCGCACCGAACGACAAAGCGAGGGCGTGCCGGCTTTTGTCTGTTGGCCTGTTCTTTCTGCTCGTCGTCTGCGCAAAAAGGCTCGCTACTGCCCAGGGCAGCCTCACCGTCCAGGACAACCATCCTGCGGATGTCGTCTTCGCTCGGCATGAGAAGAAGGGCACCGGCAACAACCAGTAGCGTGATGACACAGACAAGTGACAGCCAGATGCCGCTTGCGCTCCCCTTGTCAACGAGCAGCGTCATGACAGGCTGGCTTACCAGGGCAGCGGCCACAAAGAATGCCAGCGCAAAACCAGAGACCAGTATGGGGGATATCCGGTACCGGTGCGATATCTCCGACAGCTCAACCCAGACCAGAAACGCGCACAGGATAAAGCCCAGGCAGAGAAAGGCAAAGGCGCCAAAAGCCTCGGTGCCGCGCAGCAGGATCGAGGCAAGGATTGCAATCGGTATGACCGGCAGGGCAAAGCGATAGTAGCGTTCATTGCTTTGGTCGCAGTTGAGGGCCGTGAGGATTCCCAACACCACGAGAGCCATCAAGTAACCCGCAGCAGTCTCGAGGAGAAACTGCTGCGGATCTGTCGTTGTCCCACTTTCAAAATCGCGCATGAGGTAGGCTATTGATCCAAGGCCTAAACCCCAGAGAATCGATGGCAGTCCGAGCCTGGCCAGCATCCGGAACTTGCTCACCTTGAGGTTTCTAAAGGTCGGCACCTCACGGATGCTGTACACGGGCCGCTTGGCGCCATCGTCGCCAACGGTGAACTCCTGCTTGCGAAACATGGCTCTCCTGCCATGCATTATCATGAACATCCCCATCAGAGAAAAGAGCGGGAGGACGCACAGTATGATTCCCGTCGTAAATGCCGACGCAAAAACGTTGAGCAGCCCATAGCCAAGAACTGCGGTGGCTACCGCCAGTGCTGTGTTGAGAACTATCGACGGCGTGTCGCGCCTGCGAAAAGCCTCTGCCCATATGAGCGTGATGTAGCCGGATGCCGTGCCGCTCACGATGCTGCCCAATATCACCAGCGGCACGAAGGCAAGGTCTTGGAATGCCAGCAGCAGCAGTGTGGCAACCGTCATACAACAAGCTGCGATAATCTGCAGGCGATACTGGCGAATGTAATACGTGATACGGTCTATGAACAGGCCCATGCAGAGCATGACGACAACCGCCAGTATTGCGGACACCAGCCCTATCCCACGATAAAGCTGGGCGGTCTGGGGGTCGGCGATAAGGCTTGAGGGAAAGCAATTGACCATGACCTCGACCAGCCACAACAAGTGAGCTCCAAAGCCCAGGAACATGAAGGGACGGATGACCCGCTCCTCCTCCCGCGAGTTAAATTCAACAATCGGAGGACTTTTGGGCGGGGCGTTGTCAGTGGTTTCATCCATAACTCACGCTTCTTCCGAAAGAAGATTGCTGCTTGCACCGCAACTGGCGTTGCCTGCGTCTGGTTACCTGTGCCTTAAGTATATCCGAATATCCTCGCTACGTGTAGCACACTGCAAGGTGGCTAGCCTATCTTCTCGCCACCAATGATGGCAGCGCCGTCATTACCTTCGTTGCCGCTGAACTTGGTGGTCTGATAACCACGCATCGGCTTGATATTAAACGTCTTCTTAGGCGGAACATAAAAGACGCCTATCTTGCCCAAACCCTGCTTGGTGCTTCCCAACGTCGCATAGATGTCGTCAGGGGTCTTGCCTGCTGCAAGCTGGTCGTTGAGCCATTTTTCCTGCTCCTCCGTGCTCAGTAACTCAAATTCTGCAATAGTCATAGCAAAGCCTCCTTCGTCTGTTTCTCCATATGACCTATTATAACAAAGGCGGGCGCATACGCCCGATGTACCCGTAGGGCGGGATTGCGCCAAGGCACAATCCCGCAGGTACAAACTCCCAACGCTCAGGCCCTGGGCCCGCCAGGCAAAAAGATACTGGCCTTGCGGCCTATCTCTTCTGCCCTCTTGGCGAGCTCGTCAATGGGGCCATACTCGATGCAGAAAGCCAGGCAGTGATGAACACAGCTCGGCTTTTTACCCGCATCAAGTCTGTCCGCACACATATCGCAGAGCTCGGTGGGTACCGGGACGTAGTCCCAGTCCCAGGCATCCGGATCAGACTCGTCCAGATGATAAGGGCCTTTCTCCAACACCACGATGCCAGGCTGCTTTGCCAGGTCGGTGCCGAGATGGTATTTACAAGCCACCTCGCAGGTGTGGCAGTTGGAGCAATACTTGTAGTCAAAAAGCAGACCATAATTCTCGTACGCCATGTCTTAACCTCCTTTAAGGGCGACTTGTATTAACTCTTGTAACCGGCGAATATGCCGTCGGGGTCCGGGATGAAGCCATCTCCGACGAACATGGCCTTGTTTGTCTGGGTGGCGACAGCAGCCTCGATGCCCGGCCTGTGGGGGCTGTGGTAATCGAGCACGCGTGCAGGATCGACACCCTCGTCGGCAACGAGTTCATCAAGATCCTTGAGGATGTCATAGCTCTTCTTGACCACGAGGTCGTCGAGGTTGTCCACCTTCTTGATGGAGCAGAAAATCGACTTCATGGGAGCGCCAAAGCCCAGACGTCCGATGTCAAAGTGCGGTACGAGGTTGTTGATGTTGGATTTCCACACACCAAAGAGGTTGGGTTCCTCGCCGTCTTGTTCGGGATACCACCAGCCGTGGCGGGTATGCACCACGCGCGGGTCGATGGTATTGACAAGCGTGGCCTTTTGACGGGCACGACCGAAGGGGTTTTCCACCTCTACCCAGTCACCCTCGACAATGCCGTATTCGGCAGCGGTTTGGGGGTGTATCTCGATGTCGGGATACTCACGGAAGTGCCTGAGATTGGGAAACATCCTGTGCTCGGAGTGGAAAGACGCATACTCACGGGCACCGGTGCACATCATGAGCGGGTACTTGTCGGCAAGCTCGGGGTGGCTTACGGGGCTCCAGCGTGGCTCCTCAAAGTAGGGAAGCGGGTCCTCGCCCCAGGCAGCAAAGAGTGTGGAGTACAGCTCCACGAGTCCCGTTACGGTCTTGAAGCCGGGCTCTCCGTCAAACCTCAGCTCGCCCCTCTCGTACTTGCGATACTTGAAGCCGGGCTGATAGAGCCCAATCTCGCGCAGATCGTCAAAGGTAAAGCCAAGCTCGGGCTCGGTCTGCTTGGTAAAGAAGTCGGGTACGTACTTATCCCGTGTGTCACCCTCAAAGACGTCCCAGGTGGAGCTACCGTCCGGCCCTGCGTTGTTCAGGCGCTTGCCAAACTCAATGCAGACTTCCACGTCAGACTTGGTCTCGCCTAAACGCAGCGCCTCGTTCATGGCACCGAGGAAGACGGTGTTGCGTCCGTAGTGGGTGATAACGATGGCGTCATGTTCGCACACCGTGGGAAGCGGCAGGAACACGTCTCCGGCAGCCATGGCCGTCGGTGTCATGACGAGGACCTGTACCACCACAAACTCAGCCTTGAGGAAGGCGTCATGCCAGCGGATGGGGGCCGCAGAGCAGGTGGGGGCAAGCAAGTTGGAGCTGTTGAACCAGAGCATCTTTATCTCGTAGGGTTCGCCGGTCTCCAACACGTCTAAGGTATAGTCGGGGTGCGTAGTGGCCATGGCGTTAGACAGCGCAGGATACTCGCTGGAACCCAGACGCATGTCCCAGAGCTCGGGGGCGAGGTCTTTGCGGGTTTCCATACGCCACTTGCCCAAAAGCCCTGTGGGTGGGCCGACGCACAGCCCGCCGGGGATGTCGATGTTGCCGGTGATGGCCTGGAGCGCTATGGTGATGTGTCCGACCTGTGTGCCGTTGGGGTTTTGGTCTACCGCGAGTCCCCAGGCAATGGAGACAGGCTTCTCTGCCATGGCGCGGGCAACCTTCTTTATCTGCTCCACCGGCGCCCAGGTAACCTGGCTTACCAGCTCGGGGGTGTATTGCTCGGCGCGCTCCTTGAACTCATCCCAGCCAAAGCACCAGTTATCTATCCACTCCTGGTCCTGGAGACCCTCAGAGATGATGACGTTGGCAAGGCCAAGACCTATGGCGGCGTCTGTACCGGGCTTTATCTGGAGGTTTATGTTGCCCTCACGCGCCCCGAGCCACGTGATACGCGGGTCTATCATGATTATCTTGGTTCCGAGCTTCATCATGTCGATGAGGGCGTGACCAAAGAGCCCGTCACCGTTTGAGGCCAGCGGCATCTTTCCCCAGCAGACGATGTATTTGGGGAGCTCGAACTCGGGATTGTCGTAGCGGTCCTCAAAGTAGCCGGCAAAGTCTATCTCAGGATAGCCGGCACCGAGGATGTAGTCGGTGATGGAACAGCGGGGGCCATAGCACGACCAGCCGGACTGTGCGTAACACACGTTAGGGGTCTGCAGCGTCGAAAAGCCCAGCGGATAGTAATAGATACACGCCTCTCTGCCCGTGCCACCAAAGACCATGATGGATTGGGCGCCGTACTCCTCCTTGAAGTAATT
>JAIRZP010000101.1 GCA_031267175.1 Coriobacteriales bacterium
TGTGTACGGTGGGCAGGCCTTCAAGCTCGGTACGGGCGTTGACCATGGGAACCCCGACCTGACCAAAGGTGAAGACCGGGCCATACGGGCCCTCGTTGACGAAGCGGTCGATGTCCTTCTCGCCAAAGAGCACATAGGTGCGCTTCTGGTTGCGTATGGCCATGCCAGCAGCGGCAAAGTCGTCGAGCCAGAGGTCCTCGTTGCAGAAACGCTCGGCGTTCTCGTTAATCCACAGCGTCGGCTGCACCGAAGAGCAGTAGCCGTCGGATCCCCAGCCGGCGCCGATGATCCACGGGCCACACCACATGACGGTTCCGGGGCTCTCGGCAAAGGCGGCACCGGCGTCCTTGGCCATAATGAGGCCGTCGCCGTTGCGTGTCTCGGCACCCACGGAAAAGATGTTCTCGTTGGCGGAGTTGGAGAGTTCGTAAATCATCGCCTCGTTGGTCGAATACCCGCCGGAGCCGAGCACCACCACGGGTGCCTCTATTTTGAGGATCGAGCCGTCGCGACGCTCCACAAGCAGCCCGGCGACCTTGCCGTCCTCCATGACGATCTTGCGCGCAAAGGCGCCAAACTCCGCGTTGATGCCCAGGTCGTGCGCAGCCTTGCCGAGCCCTTCCATGAAGGTGTGCCCGGGGCTCGACTTGTCGGTGCGTGCGTAGACGTGCCAGGCAACGTCGGAGATGCCCAGAGAGACCACGTCAGCGTAGTGCACGCCGAGCGCCTCGACCCACTCGACCGTCTCGCCGGTCTGCCCAAAGAAGTTCATATAGAGCTCGTGGTTGGGAATCCAATGGTGATAGATGAGGCATTGATCCACGGCCTTGGACACGGTGAGCGTCTCTCCGGCCTCTTTTGTCCAGTGGGTCTCAACACCAAACATGCCCTCGGTGCCGATGAATGAGCCGCCAAAGTCGTTGCCGCAGTCAACAACGAGGGGCTCGAGGCCCAGCTGCTTGCTCTGGATGGCCGCCGCGGTGCCGGTGCCGCCGCCACCGACGATGGCAACATCTGCCTGTACGGTCTCAGCGGGCTCGGGCAATGCCGAGATGGTCCAGATGTCGCTTACGGCCTCACCTGACGCGGGCGAGGCAGCTGCGCCTGACGAGGTAGAGCCGGCACTCTCTGAAGGGCCACAGGCGCCAAGGCCCAGGCTTGCAGCGCCCAGAGCCGCGACTGAGGCTCCCTGCAAAAAACTCCGCCGGGATACGGTCTTCTTCTCCTGCATGTTCTTCTCTTCCATCTTTTTCTCCTTTTGCTTGTAACGTTGCGACAACCCTGTCATCGCTTGACTCCTCAAGACTATCGAGAAAAAACGGCCCGCGCAAGCGTTATACTCGAACCATAGGTTATGCTGCGTAACAAAGAGTTTGCGGCAGGCTGGCAGCACAGCGCAGTGAGGATTACGAGCCCAGGAGAGAGGGTCCATGCACACAGAACAGATGCGATACTTTGAACTGCTGTACCAAACACGTACGGTGGCCGCGGCGGCGCGGCTGATTCCCATGTCTCCCCAGGGCCTCATGAAGTCAATGCGCTCGCTGGAGGCAGACCTGGGTGCTCCCCTGTTTACCGACCAGCAGGGTGTGCTTACGCCCACGCCGTATTCCGAGGCGTTTCACCGCTACGCGCAGAGATGGGAGGCCGACTATCAGTTTTTGGAAGAGGAGTTCAAGAGAATCAAGGCGCAGGAGCGCTGTGAGATCCGCCTGGGAACCTCGCTCGGCATCATCGGATTCATGGGAGACCGGTTCCTTGATGCCTTTGAGAAGGCACATCCTCCCGTGTCCGTGTCCTACAATGAGCTGAGCGATGCCTTCTGCGAGGCCAATCTGCTCAAGGGCACCTACGACCTCGCCTTTACGCTTGCCCCCTACGACAACCGGTTTGTTACCGCTGAGCTGTACAGCGCGCAGGTCTACTTCTGGGTCAACACCAACAGGGGCTTCAAGCAGGGCGACACGCTCTCCATCAAGGATCTGGCCGGTAAGAACATTGCCATCCCCGGCGAGGATTTCAAGATCTACCATACGGTCATGTCGCTCTGCAAGGCTGAGGATGTCCAGATCCAGAACGTGTTTACCTCAAACGAGATATTCTGGCTCTATGAGTTTGTCGCGGCGGGCCGGGGCATTGCCTTTACGCTCCCGCATTTGATGGAGCTCTCGACCTTCAGCAGCAACAGCAGCATCGTCGCTCTGCCGCTCGAAGGCGTGCAGTGGCGCTTTGGCCTCTCGTATCTTTCCTCGCACAAGCTCCTGCCGCATGAAGAGTTGTTTCTGGAGTACTGCAAGGCGCGGGGCAAGGCGGACGCGTAAAAGCAGGGGAAGAAAGGGAAGACGGGGAAGGATAGCGCAGGAGCAAGACGGGACGGGGCGGGTTTGCCGGTGCCGTCCTGAGCAGTGCCTCGCCGTCTGCGCACGTGCTGTGCGTACACGCGTTTACGCCGTAGCGCCGCCGCAGGATGAGCCGGCACCGGCGGTGCAGGCAAAGCAGTGTCCGCCCACACGCACACGCCGCTCGCTCACCGCAGCCAGGCCCTTACGCTCCAGGTCAAAGATGGTCAGGGCGGGTATTGGCGTGCCGTCGGCGTCCGTTGTGGGATAGAGGTCGTCCTGACAGGAGGCCAGAACCGGCAGATTCACTATCTGGTTGAAGTCGCAGTCGTAGAGCCTGCCGTCCACGTCTACACTGATCTGACTGCGACACATGGCTGCCATCACCGTGGCAGGATTAAAGGCGTCGTAGAGCTTTATCATGTAGCTGTCCAGCATGCCCCGCCTCTCCAGAAAATCCCTGAAACGTCCCACTGGGTTGTTGGTAATAACGAGCAGGTTGTCAAAGCTGATACCGTAGCGCTCACCCAGCTCCTTCTTGAATTCGCGTTCGGCGCTGGCCTGTGGTGGAGGCAGAATGGCACCGCCGGGGTTGACAACGAGGTTGAGGATGAGGGCGCTGCCCTCGTTGTTGCCGCTGCCTTTGCCGCAGCCTGCACTCTCGCTGTTCGCAGCGCCGCTCTCTGCACTGCTCCTGCCCTGAGCGCCATAGCCCACGGCGTTGAGCGCACGGAGCCCGGCGATGATCTGCTCGAATACGCCTTCTCCTCGCATCCTGTTGGTCTTGCGCTCCTCATAGTGGGGGAGTGAGACGGCAACTTCAACGCCGTGTTGGGCCCAGAACTCCGGCAGGTCTTCAAACCCCGGCTCGGTGAGGATCGCGGCATTGGTACGCGTGATGAGCTGGACTTCCTGCCCCTGCGCCCGCTTCTCAGCCATGATGCGCGCCGCCTCCTCAATGAGCCAGCGGTAGTGAGTATTGAGCTCCGGTGCGCCGCCGGTCACGTCCATGCTCACAAAGGGCCCGGAGGCAAACACGTCCAGGCAGGCTTGGAGGGCCGCCCTGTCCGCTTCTTCATCGCGGCCGGGGCCGGAGCCCACATGGCAATGTTTGCAGGCGAGGTTGCAGCGCTTCGTGATATTGAGCTGCATCGTGCCCAGGCCCCGGGCCGTGCGAAGGTAGCTGCCCACACCTTCGGCCTCAACCTTGAGGGCAAAGGGAAGGTGCTCAAAGGACTCTGAGTTTGGCATGGTCATAACTCCTCTCCGCTCCCGTTGCCGCCCGCACGTACGGGCGTTCAAGGCAGAGAGCGGTAGGCATGGTCAAGGCTGTGGTCAGAACTCCAGGTTTTCAAAGATATTCTTGCTCTGCACGCCATGTACGAGGCTGGCACCGCCCCGGATGGCACAGGCAACGTGGATGGCCTCGGTAATCTGCGCGGCGTCGGCACCCTTTTCCAGCGAGTCATTGGTGTAGGCATCGATGCAGTACGGGCACTGCACGGCGTGCGCCACGGCCAGGGCTATGAGGCTCTTCTCGCGTGCGCTGAGCGCTCCGTCGGCAAAGACCGCCCCGTAGTAGTCAAAGAACTTGCTCGCAAGCTCGGGCGCGGCGTCGCTCACGTTACCAAACTTGGCCAGGTCGGCAGGCTTGTAATAGGTGTCCATAGGAAGCTCCCTTCTGTGTGCTTGTAAAAAGTATAAGAGTAGCTCTACCAGTTGCGTTAGTCAAATAGTGTGAGGTTTGCGAGGACTACGAAGGACAGCATCAAGCGCGCATTCGACCTTCCTGTGCCGCCGCCACCGCATACTCTATGCTACACTCCCTTACTAGAGTTAGTCTACTAGTTTGGAGTACCCCATGCCCCACGCAGAACCCGATCTCGCCGCTGGCCAACAGGAGGCAAGCACCGCAGCTCAGAGAGAGAAGAAGGCCGCTCCCCAGCCAAGCGGCGGTAATTCTCCCTATCACCGAGCCCGCATCTGGCAGATCGGCTGCTTTGCGCTCAACAACACGGCGGTCAATCTCTACTTCATGATGATAGTCTATATCAACATCTGGGCGGGTAATGTCGTGGGCATCGCGGTCATCGTCGTGACGACCATTCTCTTGGCCATGAGCGTGCTTGACACGCTCACCGACCCCATCGTCGGCTGGTTCATCGACCGCACTAACGGCAGGCTCGGCAAGTTCCGCCCCTTCATGATTGTTGGGAACCTGCTCATGATTGCGGGCATCACAGCGATGTTCTTCTCGTATAACGCGGGACAGGGCACGGTGCTGGCAATACTGCTGTTTGTCGTGTGCTACCTCATCTACATTGTTGGCTACACCTGCCAGTTCTGTGTGACGCGTGCCGCCCAGAGCGTACTGACCAACGACCCCAAGCAGCGCCCTCTCTTTGCCGGCTTTGACATGGTCTTGAACATCATCCTCTATGTGGGCGTGAGCATGGTGGTGAGCAACTACCTGGAACCCAAGCACGGGGGTTTTACTGTGGAGATGTTTGGCGAGTTCTTCTTCATCACCGCTGCCGCGGCGGCCATGTGCACCGTGCTGGCTGTCCTCGGCATCTGGAGCAAGGATCGCCCACAGTACTTTGGCCTCTCTACCCAGACTCCGCGCATACCCCTGCACGACTACTGGGACGTCATCATCCACAACGGTGGTGTCACCTCGCTCATGATTGCCGCGGGTATCGACAAGCTCTGCTCTAACATTGCCACGAACAACGCCACGGTGGGCATCATCATCTTCGGCATCATCTGCGGCGACTACGCCCTCATGGGCCAGATGAATATGTTCGTGTTCCTGCCGAGCCTCATCCTGAGCCTGCTCTGCATCTGGTTTGCGCGCCGCATGGGACAGAAGAGCGCCTTTCTGCTGGGCACCTACGGGGCGCTCATTGCCACGGTTGCCATTTTCCTCCTGTTCGTCCTGGGTGATCCGGCCTCGCTGAGCTTCAGCACCTGGAGCCTCTTTACCATCCTGCTCCTCGTCTTTACGGCGGTGCGCGGCGGCTTCATGTCCATTAACAACTCCATCCTCGTGCCTATGGCCGCAGACATCTCAGACTCGGAGGTGGCGCGTAGCGGTCGTTACGTGCCCGGCACCATCGGTGCGGTCTTCAGTTTTGTGGACAAGCTCTTCACGCAGCTCAACAACGTGGTCGTGGGGCTCCTCATGGTGGCCATCGGTTTCTCTCACGCCTATCCCACGCCCGACACGCCGCTTACGCCCGAGCTCTTCTGGGTAGGGATGGCCTGCCTCTGCGGCCTGCCGGCCCTCGCCTGGATAGTCAACATCATCTGCATGCGTTTTTATCCCCTGGATAAGAAGCGCATGATAGAGGTGCAGTCCGAGATTGCCGAGCGTAAGGCCAAAGGTGGTATAAACAGCCGGGTATGAGAGTTGCCTTGCAGTCCTGTTTCTTACCCTCTATACTGGTCAGACAGGAAGCAGGTGATATGGACGCACAGGAAAAATATGAATACTGGCTCGATATAGCCCAATACGACCTTGATACCGCGCATGCCATGTATATCAGCAGAAGGTGGTTGTATGTCGCTTTCATGTGCGAACAAGCGATCGAAAAACTTGTAAAGGGTTTGTATACGATGTATGTTTCGGACAATGTTCCCAAAACGCACAACATCAGTTTACTTTTTAGAAAGTTCGAGAGCTGTCTTTCAGAACCTGTCCCAGAAAAGCAATATGATTTGTTCGAGAGGCTGTATGCGTTTTATATCGATGGGCGCTACACTGATTACAAAGCAAAATTGAGCGCGAGCATAGATAAGGAAGATGCAACAGCGATCCTCGAACAGACAAAGGAGGCGTTCTCATGGCTCTTGACACTGAAACTTTGAATTCAACGGTGCGCAATTATGTCGCGGACGTGAGAGACGCCATGCCTATTGATCGCGTTTTCCTGTTTGGCTCGTACGCACAAGGTGCAGCTACTGATGAAAGCGATATTGATCTCTGCTTCTTTTCTCACAGCTTTGAGAACAAGAGATCTGTTGATGTGGTTACCAGGCTGCTGCGCTTGGCGAGAGAATACCGTAGCTTTGACATTGAGCCGCACATATTCCCTACCTCTGAGATTCAGAACGATAATCCGTTTGTGAAGGAAATCTTACGCACGGGACAGGAACTCTAGCCGGCTACTGCGTAGTTCCAGATGTCGCGCTCTACGCAGACGTTGAGACCGGTGGAGTTGACCGGCTCGAGGTCGTAGCGGGTATAGAGCTCGGCAAAGAGTTCCTTCATGCGCCGATAATAGTCAACATTCGGGGGCTTCATCGAGCACTGCACGGGGCGGCCCATGGGCATCCATACCGAGGCGCTCGGCATGATACCGCGCTCTGCGAGGTATTGTGCCCCCTCTGCCAGGGTCTCAAAGCTCTCGATGCCGATGATGAGGTTGGAGAAGGCCTTGGCAGGGCCGTACTTTTCGGCGACATACTCCAGTGCCTTCAGGTGTTGCTCGCGGCTGGTAAAGTCCACTTTGCCGGGGGTCACCGCACGTGCCACCTGCTCGTCCCAGACCTCGAGGCTACAGGCTATACGGCTCGCGCCCAGGCTCATATATTCATCGAGGATGCCC
>JAIRZP010000103.1 GCA_031267175.1 Coriobacteriales bacterium
CGGAACAGAGGGAGAAACGACTATGACAAGCGAGAGATGCGGGGCGAGCGGACGGTCGACAATACACAGACTGGCGGCAAACAGGCCGGCCGAGAGGTGGCCTGAACTTTCTCAATGCAGACATACCGGAAACACGGGGGCTTATAGCTTTACAGGAGAGCGATACGCTTCGTGTTCAGGTTTTACCTTGGTGGAGCTTATCATCGGGGTCATGCTGGCGGCGCTGGTCATCGGTGCGGCAGGTACGTTTCTCGTGTTGGGCACCGGTCTGCTCAATCAGACAATCGAGAGCTCTCAGCAGCAGGTAGACACGACCCGTGTGGCCGAGAGTATCGCAGAGGAGCTCCGGCTCGCTTCAAGCGTGCGGCTCGTTGAAAATGAGCCGCTTCCCGACTTTGCCACGCTTGCGGAGGGTGAACGTCTGCTCTACATTGGCGACGCAGACGGAGAACTGGCCAACACCGGCTATTACTTCCTGTACTACCCAGACGAGGACAGCGAGCCGTGGAACTACTATGGCACAAACTTCTACGGCAGCTATACGGTTTCGCTTGACTACAAGGCTCGCGTTGGACAAGACGACGACAAGTCCTTCACGGTTAAGGTAAGCGTATACAACGCCGAGGGTACCCTTACGAATACCTCACAGGCCTCCTCGTTTCGTCTCGTCAATACCGCCGCGGCATACGAGCCCCTCCAAAGTGCGGAGGCAGTGAGCACGAACACTCCCTTCTACCTCATCTTTACCTACTATCATGATGAGGGGCCCGATCCAGAGCCCGCCACAGCTAACGGCGACGATTCCACAGACAGGGACAAGGAGTGGGAGGTTCCCAAGACAGGTTACTACAAGCTGGAGTGCTGGGGTGCCAACGGGGGACAGATCCCCACACCCTATATCAGTAGCCTCTCACAGAACGGCTTTGGCGGCTATGCTTCGGGAACGGTCTACTTCACCAAAGGGACCATCGTCTACCTCACCGCCGGAGGGGCGGGGAAGTTTCTTGACTCTACCTCGAGTGCACAGAAATGGCCAGACCCTACGAGTTCGCTCTACGCTGTACACGGCGGTTTTAACGGTGGTGGCGATGCTGCAATGGATCCTTCTAGCGCCACTACTTATCGTACGGGTGGCGGAGGTGCCAGTGATGTACGTGTCCTGAACGACGATCTCTCTTATCGCATCCTTGTTGCCGGCGGCGGCGGCGGCAACTCGTCACACGTCACGACAAGTTACGGTGGCAATGGAGGCGGACTGACCGGCGCAAACGGCGGCCAGGATATCGATAATGCTTTTGGAGGTGGTGGCACCCAGAGCGCAGGCGGATGGACTTATTTTAAGCCTGAAGAGTATCCACCGGGCTTTGGTGTTGGTGGCTCTTTCCATAGCATCTCTGTCGGCGGCGGCGGCGGCGGCTGGTACGGAGGCGGCGGCGGCAAGGGTGCCGGCGGTGGCTCAGGCTACGTGCTCACAGAAGACTCTACAAAGCCCACTGGCTACTTTGGCGGAACCAACAGCTGGTCCAGCTACTGCCTCACCGACGGCGTCAATGTACAGAAAACAGAGGCCGGCTACGTAACAAAGCCCCCGGAAGCGTCCGGCAATGGTGGGTATGTGCGTATCACGTTTGTTTCGCCGTAGAGCGTAGAGGTAAGAAGGCACCGTAAGAAAGCATCTGCATATGCACCATCTTCAATTTCGCACCGTATCGTTAAAACGTGCCGCAGCTATCCTTCAACACACTCCTCGCTTGCGGACAATGCCTTTCTGTGGCATCCTGTTAGTTGTAAGACAGCGTTGGAAGGCTTGGCCTGAGAGGCCGCAAACTCCGGAGAGCTGAGGCAGCAAAGCATGAGAGGCTTGATGCCGTTACAGCCGTAAGAGACCTGAAGCCGCTGAAACCGTAGAAGGCCACTGGCCGCTGAAAGGGAATGATTGTCATGACAGAAACAGCACAAAAGTACAGGTATCATGTTACGGGTAGCAGGGTGATGACCATTATCGCTGGTGTTTTGTTGGCGCTTTTGGGAGTACTCTTTTTTATCTTTCCTCTCAACACCATGCTTTTTACAGACATATTCATCATCATTGGTCTGTTGGTGTATGGTGTGTACCTCATCATCAGCTTTGTTGGCACACCTTCGGGCTATCGCGACGGCTGGCAGTTGGCAATGGGCATCGTCCTGGTTGTCTGTGCCATTATGATTCTCGCATCCAATGCGGCAAACATTATCGTATCCTTTGCGGTCATGCTCGGCATAGTGGCCATGATGGTTGGCATCAATCAGATTATCGGCTCTGCGTACCTTAAGGGAACACCCGGTGCGGGATTCATTCTTTTTTCAGGCATCATCAACGTGCTCCTGGCCCTCTTCTTAATCGTGGCACCCTTTGGAGCCACGGCAGCCATTGGCATCATCGAGGGCGTGTATCTCTGCTTTGCCGGTGTAGCCCTGATAATTGAAGGCTTTGCCAAGCGCCAGCTACCTTCCATCTAAAAATACCTAAGGACTGGATTGCCGCGTCGCGCCAGGCGCTCCTCGCAATGACAAAAAAGGGGAGTTTCATGGCAATGAAAGTGCGGATGGGTTTCGAGGCATCAGAAGCACCCGAATACTGGTCTGCGAGGGAAGGGCGAGAACAAGGAGCGAGAACAAGGGTCGCATCCAGCTTGACTGAGAACATTTGTTCCTGGTATGATGCAATCTGAGGTGAACGCCCTATGAGAAGCATCATGCATATCGACGCCAACAGTGCCTATCTGTCATGGACGGCACTGGATATGCTGGAGCGCGGGCATCCCCATGATTATCGTGAGATGCCAGCGGTGGTGGCGGGCGACCCGGAGAGCCGTCACGGCATTATCCTCGCCAAGTCTCTCTCGGCAAAGAGCTACGGCATCTCTACGGCAATGACCCTCTACGAGGCCAAAAAGCGCTGTCCGGAGCTCGTTGTTCTCAAGCCGGATTATGAGCTGTATATACGGCAGAGCCGGGCCATGTATGATGTTCTCTATGACTTCAGCCCCGCGATAGAGCGCTATTCCATCGACGAATGCTATATGGACTACACCGCCTCGCGCGGACTCTTTGGCGACCCGGTAGCGACGGCGCATACCATCAAGGATCGCATCCAGAAGGAGCTGGGATTTACGGTGAACATAGGGGTGTCGGTCAATAAACTCCTGGCAAAGATGGGCTCGGAGCTCGAAAAGCCCAACAAGGTTCATACGCTCTATCCCTCAGAGATGGCGGAAAAGATGTGGCCGCTTGATGTGCAGGAACTGTTTTACTGCGGGAGGGCAACGGCGAGCAAGCTGAGGCGTATCGGCATACACACCATCGGCGACATTGCCCAGTCCGACATTGCCACGCTTGAAGCGGTGCTCAAACCCTCGCACGGGAGACTCATCCATAACTATGCCAACGGTATCGATACGAGCCCGGTGGTGCCGCAGAACGCGGAGGTTCAAAAAGGCGTAGGCAATTCAACGACCCTGGCGCGCGATGTCACCAGCAGGCGGGAGGCCCATGAGGTGCTGCTGGCTATCGCGGATCGTGTGAGGACGCGGCTGCGCAAGCTCAACCGCTCGGCGAGGCTGATTGGGCTCGTGGTGCGTTCAAGCGACCTGG
This sequence comes from Coriobacteriales bacterium, assembly GCA_031267175.1. Taxonomy (GTDB): domain Bacteria; phylum Actinomycetota; class Coriobacteriia; order Coriobacteriales; family UBA8131; genus WQXH01. Next base: position 3,634 of record JAIRZP010000103.1, read on the forward strand.
CCTGGTACCAGCATCAGAGCATGCTTGATACTCCCATTTCCACCACGACCCAGATCTACGAGGAGGCCAAAAGGCTCTTTGATATCATGTGGAAGGGTGAGCCGGTGCGTCAGCTCGGTATCAGGCTTTCGGAGCTGTGCGGAGACGCCAATCAGCAGCTCACACTTTTTAGCGACAAAGCAGCCGAAAAGCAACGTGCCCTCGACAGCACCGTGGACAGCATCCGCAGCATGTACGGCGACGAGGCCATCATGCGTGGCGCCCTCACCAATGTCGAGCTCCCCTCAACCCTCGCCGATACCAACGACGATGGCGGCTATCTCATGCTGGGAGCTGGCTGAGCTCCTGGTTGGACGATGGGGACGGGGCAACTGTCCCACTGGGGTTCGTGGGACAGTTGCCCCGTCCCCATACTTCCATCCCTCCGTTTGCAACAAATCAGCCGCTCTTAATCGTTACATGATAAAATGTGCGTTTGCGTTTGGCGCTCAGCGTTTGGCAGCATATCCGTGGTGATTAGCGTTGCGCTCAGCGTTTGGCACCCGGCGTTTGCGTAAGGCAGCAAGGCATTCCGGCTCGGCATTCTGAGGAGTTCCGCACAACATGCAAGGCGGTAACCTGCGAAAACTCATCATCGGCGTTGTCATCGTCATCGCTTTGGCTGTGGTGCTGCTGCGTGGCGATCAGTTCTTTGAACTCGTCGAGACCATGCAGGGCGGCACGATACTACCGCTGGTGCTGGCCATTGTGAGCCAGCTGGGCAAATACGTCTGCCAGAGCTTTGCCTACGCGGCAGCCTTCAGAACCGTGGGAGAAAACCGCAGGGCGCGGGACACGCTCCCCCTGGTGTTTGGCTCCTTTTTCATGAACACGATTGCTCCCTCGTTCAACATGGCGGGAGCGGGACTGGTCATTGACGATTCGCGCAAGCGGGGTATCCCTGCCGGCCGGGCTACCAGTGCCGCGCTGCTGATGCAGATGAGCATCGAGTCGGGGTTCCTCGTTATCATGATCGGCGGCTTCATCGTGTTGCAGCTGACTGGCCATCTCGACCCGCTCTGGCTCCTCATGCTGCTCTTTGTGGTCTTTTTGGTGGGAGGCATGGCCGGCATTATGATTGTGGGCCGCAAGAACCCCGATTTGGTGGTCTCGATTCTGCATCCGGTTGAACGCTTTGTCAACAAGCTCTCCCGGCGATTCCGAAAGGGCAAGGAGATAAAGCCCTGGGCAGAAACGCTGGTTGAGAGTTTTTCTGAGGCCGCGGGCACGATTGCGGGCAATCCGCGCCGCGCCGCGCCGGTCTTTCTCTTTTCTATTGGTGCCTCACTCTGCGAGCTAGCCTGTTTTTGCCTGGCGGGCCTGGCCTTTGGCCTTACTGCCCCCAGCGCCCTTATCGGCGGTTATGTGGTGGCCACCCTGTTTGCGATGGTAGCCATTACGCCCCAGGGCGTGGGTGTGGTGGAAGTGGCCACGGTCGCACTGCTTGCGGCCTATGGCGTACCGGCCTCCGTTGGCACGGCGGTCGCACTGGTCTATCGCGGACTGGTATTCTGGATGCCCTTTGCCATTGGCGCCATCCTCATCCACCGCACCAGGAGCTTTGCCGGCGACTCCAAAAACAAGCGCCTCAAAGAGCCTCCCCAGGCACGGCCCGACCATCGTCTGGAGCCGGGCAATCCTCACGATCTCCTGCCGGAACACACAGACAACCCTCAGGATTAATGCGCCGCACAGCACATCTGATAGAATGTTATCCCGTAATCAGCACGTAACAGTAAGTGAGAGACCATGTGTGGAATCGTTGCCTTTACCGGCACAAGCCCAACCGTTCCTGTTTTGCTCAACGGCCTGAGGCGCCTGGAATACCGCGGCTATGACAGCGCCGGCCTTGCGTTGCAGACCGGGGACGGCAGCTTGGAGATAATCAAACGCGCGGGCAAGGTTGCTGAGCTGGAGCAGATTCTGGAAGAAACAGGCAAGGCCCACACATCAGCAGACGACAGCGGTACCAAGCCAGCACTAGGTGAGAAGGACACCCCGGGTGCGGCCAACACCCCCTTCTCCCAAGCCACTACCGGCATTGGCCACACGCGTTGGGCAACACACGGCGTTCCCAGCGAGGCCAACGCGCATCCCCAGCACGACTGTTCCGGAAGCATCGCGGTGGTACATAACGGCATCATCGAGAACTACGCCATCCTGCGCGCGGAACTGCAGGGGCGGGGCCACCGTTTTGTCTCGCAGACCGACACCGAAGTCGTGGCACACCTTATTGAGGAGGAGTATGCCGCCGCCCATGAGGATCTGGTCCTTGCGGTGCGCGCTACCGTGGCCAGGCTCTCCGGCTCCTTTGCCCTGGCTGTCTGCCACGCGAGCGAGCCCGGCCTGCTGGTGGTCACGCGCAACGACTCCCCTCTGGTGGTGGGCAAAACAAAGACCGGTGCCATTGCCGCCTCGGACACCCCGGCCCTCATCGAATACACGCGCGAGGTCTATTATCTGGATGACCGCGACCTGGCGGTGCTGCACGAGAACGGAACCCTGCACTTCTTCGACCCCGCAGGCAGTGCCATTGTTCCCACGCCTGTTACGATAGAGTGGGATCTGGAGGACGCCGAGCGCGGCGGCTATCCGGACTTCATGCTCAAGGAGATCCACGAGCAGCCGCGGGTCGTGAAAGACACCATTGCCGGCCGCTACAGCGCTGCCACCGGACGCATCTCCTTTGAAGAATTGGCGCTTTCGCCGCGTGAGCTCAAGCACATCGAGCGCGTCATCATCGTGGCCTGCGGCACCTCCTACCATGCCGGGCTCATTGGCAGGGACCTCATGGAGACCTGGGCTCGCCTGCCGGTTGAGACAGCGGTGGCCAGTGAGTTCCGGTATCGCAACCCGCTTGTTACCCCCAAGACGCTGGTCATTGCCATCAGCCAGAGCGGTGAGACCGCCGACACGCTGGAGGCCGTCAAACTGGCGCGCCTGGCCGGGGCGCATGTCCTGGCCATAACAAACGTCGTGGGCTCGCGCATCACCCGGGAGGCAAACACCGTGCTTTACATCAAGGCACACCTGGAGATTGCCGTGGCTGCCACCAAGTCCTTCCTGGCCCAGGTGGCGCTGCTCACCCTGTTTGCCCTGTACCTGGCGCAGGAGCGCGGGCAGCTCGAGAGCGGGGCAGTGGGCGAGGTCTATGCCGCCATGGAGCAGCTGCCTCGCCAGATTGCGGGTGTTTTAGAGGATACTGCCAGCATCATCAGCTGTGCCTCGGAGTGCGGCAATGCCCAGACAGCGCTGTTCATTGGCCGAGGCGTGGGCGCCACCATCTGTTATGAGGGAGCGCTCAAACTTAAGGAGATAAGCTATGTGCATGCCGAGGCCTTTGCGGCCGGCGAGATAAAACACGGGCCTATCGCCCTCATCAACCCCGAAGGGCTTACTGACCCCCAGGTACAGACGCCGGTCGTTGCCATGGCCTGCAAGAGTGCCACCTACGACAAGATGCTGTCCAATATCGAGGAGGTGCTGGCACGCGGAGCCAAGGTCATTGCCGTGGCCACGGCGGGCGACACACGCATAGCCGAGCTGACTGGCCATGTCATCTTCATACCCGAGGTGCCGGAGTGCCTCAGCCCTCTGGTGGCGAGCGTGCCCCTGCAGCTCTTTGCCCGGCATATCGCCCTGATGCACGGGGCCAACGTTGACCAGCCGCGCAACCTTGCCAAGTCGGTAACGGTGGAATAGGGGAGGGCAGCATGCCAACAGAGCACACACAGGCCCCTGCCCGCACACGGGCGCACAAACAGAGAAAGTACAAAGGATAGCTCCGTGGCCAGACTCTTAAAGAAGAATGAAGAGCTGCTCAGGGCCGTGCAAAGGCAGGTGGCGAGGGAACGTGGTTCTGCCAGCCCAACACGCGCTGCTACTGCCGATCCTGCTGAGCGCACTTCTGTTAACCCTGCTGAAGGCACTTCTTCGGATGCCACGCCCGATGTCCCCGCCGGCCCTGCGCAGAATGCCTCTGCCGTGGGCCTCGGCGTTGACCTCCTTGAGATAGACAGGATGGAGCGTGCCATTGCGCGTACGCCGCGTATCCTGGAGCGGGTCTTTACGAGCGGCGAGCGCGAATACGCGTGGAGCCGCGCGAGGCCGGCGGTGCACTATGCCACGTTCTTTGCCGCGCGCGAGGCGGTGCTCAAGGCCCTGGGTTCAGGGTTTGCCGGCGTCAACTATGCCGATGTGGAGATTACGCATACGGAAAGCGGCAAGCCTGAAGTGCTGCTGCACGGCAAAGCCAGCGCCCTGGCAGAAGAGCAGGGCATTACGGAGGTGCAGGTCTCGCTTTCTCATACGCATCAGATGGCAGTGGCATCGGCGGTGGCTATCAAGGCACAGAGCGCGCCGCCCAAGACGGAGGCAACCGATCCGCTGGAAGAGCTGGCACGTCAGTTCAAGGAGTTGCGTGTGATGCTGGACGACCTGGGTGTAAATACAGCAGAGGCTACAGCAGAACCAGACGGGCGGGAACACGATGGGCGGGAGAGCGAGTGAACGAACAGACCTCTACACCATTGACACCGCCTGAACGGCGTTGGGCCTGGATTGAGATAGACCGCGAGGCCATCCGCACCAATCTCAAGACCATGCGCAAGTGTATCGGGCCGGACACGGCCATCCTCACCGTGGTTAAGGCCGATGGCTACGGACACGGCGCTGTCGAAGTAGCTCGCGTGGCGCTCAGTGCGGGGAGCAAATACCTGGGCGTGGCCAACGTCAGTGAGGGTATCGAACTGAGGGAGGCTGGAATCGAGGCGCCCCTCATCATTCTCTCCGAGCCCCCAGCTTCGAGCGTCCAGGCCCTCATTCATTATGATCTGGTTCCGGCCGTCTGTACCACGGAGTTTGCCCTGGCACTGGGAGAGGCCGCGTCTGCCGCCGGCGTCATTGCGCCCTACCACCTCAAGGTTGACACGGGGATGAACCGCTTGGGTGTGCACTACTCCGATGCCGGCGACTTTCTCCGCTCGCTCAGTTTTCATGAAGGACTTGAGCTCCAGGGCACCTTCACTCACTTTGCCACGGCCGACACGGCTGACAGCTTCAGCGTTCAGGTGCAGCTCGAGCGCTTTGAGCGCGCCCTGGAAACCATACGCTATATGGGCATGGATCCCGGCACCGTCCACGCCGCCAACTCTGCCGCCGCCATCCGATATAAGCGCTCGCGCTTTGACATGGTGCGCATAGGCGTTGCGGCCTATGGGCTCCACCCTTCCCCTGCGACCCGCGAACTACTCCCTCTGCAACCGGCCATGCGGGTGCTCGCGCGGGTCACGCTTATCAAGCCGGTGCCCCTGGGAGAGGGCGTGAGCTATGGCTACACCTATCGCTCGCCGGGCGGTGTGGAGATAGCCACCATACCCATTGGCTATGGGGACGGCCTCTCTCGTATGCTGTCCAACAAGATGAATGTTTTGGTGGAGGGCCATTCCTATCAGCAGGTGGGCACCATTTCCATGGATATGTGCATGTTTGAGGTGAGCACCCGCCCCGACATCTCCAGCGTACGCAACGCGCAGCTTTCGGCGGAGCGCAGGCCGGTTGAGTATGGCAGCGAGGTCGTCATCGTAGGCAGGAGCGGCAACCTGGAGATAACCCTCGATGAGCTGGCCGCCCAGATGGGTACCATCAACTACGACATGGCCTGCATGTTTGGCCGCAGACTTGAGAGGGTCTATTGTAATTAGAGCGGCGCGTACTCCACCAAAAATCCCCACACCCCCACCCCACAACTCTGTTATGATAGGCAACGACGCGCAACACGTGGGTTTACGCGCGTCTCGTGCGTTTCTGTACAGATGGGAGACCTTAAGTAAGGAGCACGTGCATGAGGAGCAAACACAGATTAAACGACACAGGCACCACACGCATCACTTTAAGAACAGGGCAGGGCGAAACAAAAACAAACACGCTGACAAAGATGACATCATATGTCCTTATGGCTGTGCTCGTGGCGGTAAGCTTTGGGAGCTGGGAAGCTCTTGCGTCTGCTCAAGGCGCCGGAGTTCTGGTTCAAGAGACCCAGCAGGTAAAAGCCACACAGGAAACCGAAGAGATAGCCAAAGACGCCACAGTCGAAGAGACAACCCTCTCAATAACCGAAGACACAGAAAGCCAGGCCGGGACTACCCCAACAACCGAAAAGACTGCTGAAGGCTCCACAGCCGAAGAAGCAGACCCTACCCATCCACAACCTGAAAATAGGGGGGGGGGGGGGGCTTCGACAGCAGAATACTCAGTACCCCGTGAACAGCTGGCTCGCGAAGAGGCAC
>JAIRZP010000153.1 GCA_031267175.1 Coriobacteriales bacterium
GTTGGAAAACGACAGCCTCTTTGCCGACCTCATCCTGCCGGTGACCACCTGCCTGGAGGACGAGGACAGCATGGGGGCCTCGATGATCTCCTCATTCAAGTGGGCCGGCACCCAGCAACCCGCCAGCGACGTGGTGGGCGAGTCCAAGAGCGACTACCACATCGCGCTGGAGATAGGCAAGCGTTTTGGTGTGGACGAGAACATCAGCCAGGGCATGACCGATGCCGAGTGGCTGGAGTATGCCCACAACAACAGCCCGCTGACCCAAGAGGTGTCCTGGGAGGACATCAAGGCCAAGCAGTACTACCTGCCCAAGCTCGAAGCCAACTGGCAGGAGCGCACCCCCGGCATGCGCAACTTCTACGAGGATCCCGAGCAGTTCCCGCTGGACACGCCTTCTGGCAAGCTGGAGTTCTGGAGCTCTGCTCTGGCCGAGCACTTCCCGGACGACCATGAGCGTGAGCCTATGGCCCGCTGGATGATCGGTGGCCCGGCCAGTGAGGGCTGGACACACGATGAGACGCAGTGGGGTGAGAAAGCCAAGAATTACCCGCTGCTGATGACCGCAAACCCGGCCCGCTTCCGTATTCATGTCCAGGGCGACGACATCTCCTGGTTCCGCGAGATCGAGACGGTCAAGGTGCGCGGTTTTGACGGCTACGACTATGAGCCCGTCTGGATCGCCCCCGAGGACGCCGAAGTACGCGGCATCAGGCAGAGCGACCTCGTCAAACTATTCAACGACCAGGGCACTATTCTCACCGCCGCCATCATCTCCGAGCGTGTAGCTCCCGGCTCCGTGGTGGTCAACAAGGGTTCGCGGGTTGACCCCATCGCACCTGGTCTCGACCGCGGCGGCGCAGCCAATCTGCTCAGCCCGCCGAGGCCGGTCTCCAAGCATTGCTGGGGCTTTCCCGTCACCGGCTACCTGCTTGAGGCGGCCAAGGTGGAAGAGACTGAGTACGAAAGCTGGAAGGCCAAGTATCCGGACGCCTTTGCCAGAGACTACGATCCGGCCATAGGCATCAACTACAAGTCCTGGGTTGTGGACTAGAGAAGGGGAGGCGAGAGTAACATGAAGGTATTCGTTATTGATATGAAGGACTGCGTCGGCTGCCATAACTGTCAGGTAGGCTGCAAGGACGAGCACTGTGGTCAGGCCTGGCTGCCCTACGCCGAGGCCCAGCCAGAGGTAGGACAGTTCTGGTGCAAGGTAGACCAGACCGAGCGCGGCAAACGGCCGCACGTCAAGGTGTCCTACCAGCCCCGCATCTGCCAGCATTGCGACAACGCTCCCTGCATCAAGGCGGCTCCGGACGCCGTCTACAAGCGCGAGGACGGCCTGGTCATCATCGATCCGGACAAGGCCAGGGGCAACAAGAAGATCGTCGCGAGCTGCCCCTACAACGTCATCTATTGGAACGAAAGCTTGCAGCTGCCCCAGAAGTGCACCGGCTGTGCGCACCTGTTAGACGGCGACCATCCCATCAGCGTGCCGCGCTGCGTGGACAACTGCCATCTGGGCATCATCAAGTTTGGTGAGGAGAGTGAGTTCGATCTCTCCGGCATGGAGGTGCTACACCCCGAGTACGGCACCAAGCCGCGGGTCTACTACACCGCCCTGCCCAGGAAGTTCGTGGCTGGCACGGTCTATGACCCGGAGGCCGAAGAAGTGTATGTGGGCGCCAAGGCAACACTCAGCGGTGAGGCTGGCACCTTCAGCGTCATCACCGATAGTTGGGGCGACTTCTGGCTCAGGAACCTGCCGGATGCCGACTTCACGTTGACCATCGAGGCCGCTGGCAAGACCAAGAGCATGGCGGTCAGCACCAAGACGGCCGATGTGGGCTTAGGCGACATCGCGGTATAGGTTCAAGGTTTAGGCATGAGGTCAAGGGTCAAAGGTGAGGAAGATTCAGGTATAACCAGCTCCAAGCCTTTGACCTTGGATCTCAAATCTTGAACCAGATAGCGTCAGCAAGCAATTGAGAGAGCAGGATTGGGAGAATTAACTATGTGCTTCAGACCAGCGGAGATTCAGCTGAACAAGTGCCCTCAATGCGGCAAGGTCAACAAGCCTATTGCCAGGGAATGTGCGGAATGCGGTGAACCCCTCAATGCCGCTGCCCCGATGGTGACCTGTCCGATCTGCGGTCTGCAGAATCCGGCAACTGCCACCGAGTGCGGCCAGTGTGGTGCCACCGAGGCCCAGATCATGGCCGCCATGGCCAAGGGCGGCGGAGCCCCCAAGCCGCCAACGGCACCACGATCGGCACCCGGTGCGCCCAAGCCGCCAACAGCACCAAGCGCCCCCAAACCGCCAGTGGCACCAGGTGCGCCCAAGCCGCCAGCGGTTCCTCCCGGCCTGTCAAGATAAACGGAAGGAGGCAGCCGACGCAATCAAGGTACATGGTGGCGGGCTTGGAATTGGGCTCCAAAGCCCGCCAGACAATACGCTCTCAGTAAGTACTCATGCCGGAATATCTTAACAAGGAGGTACCATCATGCCCGAAAGCATCCTGAATAAGTATGCCACAAATCAGATTTCCTATTACGTCGAGGATATGGAGGCCTTTGCCAGGGCGCATATGGCGCTGTTTGGCTCAGGGCCGTTCTTCTATATGGATCCCATGACTCAGACCATCACCTATAAAGGCGAGCAGGTCGAACTCACCATGGCCACCGCCTTTGGCCAGTTTGGTGAGCTGCAAATAGAGCTGGTGCAGGTCTTAAGCGAACCCAACCCCTACGAGGAGTTGGGCCGTTATGGCTTCCACCACTTTTCCAATTGGGTGGATGATTTTGACGCCGCCCTGGCCCACTTTGACAGCCTGGGCTACCAGCCGCTCTTCACTATGGAGTCGGGCGGCGGCTTGCGAGTGGCGTATATCGACCTGTTGGCGGACTATGGCCACTACCTGGAGATACACGCCCCCATCAAGCAGGTTTGGGATATGTTCAAGAAGGCATCGGAAGATTGGGACGGAAGCGACCCCTGGCGCAAGATGGGCCGCTGAGTCAACAGGCAAACCTAAGCCGCTCAGGCGGCGGATTGGAGATAATCATGGCAAAGACGACAAAAATGAAAGCGGGACTCTACAAGGGAATGCTGGAGGCCGAGATAGTTGAGATTGACAAGCCGGAGATCGGTCCGGACGACATCCTGGTCAAGCCAGTGCGCTCCTCGATCTGCGGCTCTGACATCAACGGCGCCGGCGTGGAAGCTGGCAAGCAGTTCGGCCACGAGACCGCCGGCTGGGTGGTGGAGGTTGGCAAGAACGTCAAGGATTTCAAGGTGGGCGACCGCGCCTGGGTGCACCCCATCCGTGCGGTCTCCAGCATCATCTACACCTGCCAGGTAGGCGGCTTCTCGGAGTTCATCAAGGTTCTCAACGCCACCGAGGGCCAGGGCGCCTGGCATATACCGGATGAACTGAGCTGGGATGATGCCTCTATAATCGAGCCCTTTGGCGTGGGCACACACGGCAAGAACCGCCCCGGCGCCAAGCCCGGCGACAACGTGGTGGTCTACGGTGCCGGTTCCATCGGCCTCTTTGCCCTCTGTGGTCTGGTAGCCCAGGGCATCAAGCCCGTGGTAGTGGATATCGTGCTCTCCGACTACAAGCGGGCGCTGTTGGAGAAGATGGGCGTGATCATTGCGCCGCTGCCCGAGGAGGGCGACAAGTTCGAGTTTCTCAAAGAGCTGTGGGGCACCGTGCCGCAGCGCGGCTATGGCGAGGCCATCAATGTGGACATTGTGGTGGAGGCTTCCGGCGCACCCTGTATCATCGACGACTTCTACAGGCTCTGCAAGCCCAACTCCCGGCTCTCGGTAATCGCCGTGCATCACAAGCCGGTCGAGGTGCCGCTGATGAGGACCATGAGCACCGAGACCGTGATCATGGGATCCAACGGCTACGATGACGCAGACATCAACGAGGTCATCGACAATCTGGTTTCAAAGCGCACCGTCGCCAGCGAGCTCATCACTCATCATTTTGCCTTCAGCGAGTTGGACGCTGCTCTGAAGAAGGCCGCTGATAAGAGCGAGGCCATCAAGGTCGTCGTCGATATGGAGTGAAACCTGCACACAAGGGTGCCGGCCGCATTCAACGGTTGGCACCCGGGGCAATGACAGGGAGGGCATGACAATGATAAGGAGGATACCATGAGTAATGTTTGCATCATAACCGGTGGCGCCGGCTCCATGGGCCTGGGCGCTGCCGAGGCCATCGGTAAAGAGCTTGGCATGAAGATAGTCCTCGGGGACATATCTGAGGAGGCCATAGACAAGGGCGTAGCCAAGCTGGCCGAAGCTGGTGTTGAGGCCGACGGCTTTGTTGCCGATGCCAGGAATCAGGAAGAGGCAGCCCAGCTGGTGGCCTATGCCGCAAAGACCGGCACTCTCAAAGGGCTGATAAACCTGGCCGGCATCTCGCCTAAGGGCGGGCCGGACTATCACGTCAGCTATAAACTGGTCTTTGACATCGCGGTTTGCGGCACCGTGTTCTGCTCCCAAGAGGCCGCTAAGGCCATGACTGAGGGCGGCTGCATCATCAACATATCTTCGACCTCGCCCTTCCTGGTGCCGGCTGGCACGATGCAGGAGGATCTCTATCCGCTCGCCGCCGAGGACTTTAGCGGCTTCCTGGACAAGATGCACGCGGCCCTCGCGGCCTCCGGCGACGAGCAGACGGCGCGCAACTACGCCTATATGTGGGGCCGGAGATTCATCATCTGGTACACCGAGTGGCTGGCCTGCCAGGTGGGTAAACAGAATATCCGCGTGGTCTCGATAGGCCCTGGCGTGGTGGATGGACCGATGGTCGAGGAGAGCGGCCTGAACCTGGCCCGGATGAGCGCCATTGGCAGAACCGGCAGGCCGGAGGAGCTGGCAGCGGTCTACGCCTTCATGCTCAGCGACAAGGCCAGCTACATCAGCGGCACCAACCTGATGGTCGATGGCGGTATCGTCGCGGCCATCCACAATATCAAGCGTTAACGGCACGTGGCACAGAGGCGGCACAGATGGATTGCTCCTCTGTGCCGCTGTAAACCGACAAGAAGAGAGGATGCAGGGCTATGGAAAGACTGGACGGCAAGCGTATCATCGTCATCGGTGGCACGAGCGGCATGGGCGAGACCACGGTGGACGGCTTTCGGGACCTCGGTGCCAAGGTCATCTTCACCGGGCGTAACGAGGAGGCCGGCAAGACGATAGCAACGCGCTCTGGCGCAGTGTTCAAGCGGCAGGATCTGGCCGAGCATGACACGGTCAAGAAGATCATTGATGAGGCCGTCTTTGAGCTGGGAGGCTTGGATTCCCTCTTCGTGGTGGCCGCACTACACCCACAGCCTACCCCTACCGAAAACGTGCCCCTGGACGACTTCCTGCGCATCATGGACGCCAACGTCACCGGCACTTTTCTGGCTAATCAGGCTGCCTTCCCGCATCTCAAAGAGCACGGCGGCTCGATAGTCAACTTTACCAGCGCCACCGGCTTTACCGGCTACCCCTACCATGCTTCCTATGCGGCCAGCAAAGGTGCCGTGGCCTCCTTCGTACGCACGGTGGCCGTGGAGTGGGGCAAGTACGGTATTCGGGTCAACATGATTGCACCGGCCATATGGACGCCGATGTACGACCGTGCCCGGGCGGCCATGGCGCCTGAGCAGCTGGCAGCCCACGACGCCAACCAGAAGGTCAACACCCCTCTCAAGGGCCGCCTGGGCGATCCCGTGGAGGACTATCTGCCCGTGGCGGCGTTTCTCGCCAGCGACAGTTCTGGCTTCATGACCGGGCAGACCTTCAGCGTCGATGGGGGCAAGCTGTTCATGCGTTGAGCGAAACTCAATACTAAGGAGGAGATTTACAATGAGTGAGACTATAAACCCGTTTGAGCGGGCACCACAGGCCAAGAAGCTGCTGACACTCGTGGCCATCTACGTCTGTACAGTGTTTGCCGTGATGCAGTCATCCGGCATCTCCATCGTTTTGCCTATGGCGGCGATGGAGTTCGACGGCGGCGTGGCAGGGGAGGCGATGTCGCTCTACTCCCTGACATCTTCCATCGGCGGGCCCATAAGCATCGTCCTGATGCCGCTGTGGGGCTATATCGCCGCCCGTAACCCGCACCTGAAGCGGATGTTGGTTGTGTCCTCGGTGTTAATCGGCGGCGCATCGCTCCTGATCCGCGGCTTTGCCACCAACATATTCATCATCATCTTCACCGGTGCGCTCTGGGGCTTTGTCTCCCCGGGCATCTATGTGGTCGGTTTCATGCTCATCCGCGACATGTTCCCCGCCAACAAGGTGGGGGTCTACATGGGCCTGGTGGGCACCATGATGGCCCTCGGATCGCTCATCAGCCCGGTTCTTACGGGCTTCGTCGCCGCCATCAGCTGGCGAGCGGCCTGCCACATGCTCTGGCCGTTCTTCATCATCGCCGCCCTGATGGTGCTCTTCGGCGTGAGGATTACCAAGGCAGAAGGCGAGGAGATAGCCAATAAGTCCGGCAGTATCGACATCACCGGCATTATCCTTACCGCATTATTCCTGGCACCGTTGATTCTGGGTATATCCTTTGGCAACACCTACATCCCGTTTGGCACACCGGTCAACTTCATCACCTTTGCCATCGCCCTTGTCGCCCTCATTCTTCTGATCCTTTCCATACGCAAGAAGGGCGCCGCCTCGGTCATTCCGCTCCCGGCACTCAAAGACCGCAACACGGTGATGCTGGCGCTGTCCAACTTCTTCATGAACTTTGCCAATATGTTCGTCTTCTTCTTCCTGCCCAGCTACCTCCTCTATGTGCGCATGCCCACCGACTTTGGGCTTGAACCCGCGGCCTGGTCCGGTATCATCATGGCCGCCTTTGCGGTCTTTGGGCTGTTTTTGGGGCCGATCTTTGGCAAGATGGTGGTCAAGGCCGGCAACGCCCGCAACGTGCTGCTCTTGGGTACGGCCTGCCGCCTGGTCTTCCTTCTCATCATGATAGTGTTCCTCAACGCCGAGACCAGCATCTGGCTGATTATCGCAGCCGCATTGGTGCTGGGAGGCGTCTACAGTGTTATGGCCAGCGTCTACACCACCGGCGTCTCCATCATGACTCCGCCCACTATGCGCCAGCAGTCCAACGCCGTCGTGCAGATGGGCCAGAACCTCGGCGGTGCTCCCGGCACTGCCGTTGGGGGCATTCTCATAGCGGCCTTTGGCGTGGCGCAGGGCATGCCCATCGCTTTTATCGTGGCCTTGGTTGCCGTCGTGCTGATGTTCATCCCCACCGTGCTGCTCAAGCGCCCCGAGGGCTATGGCGAGGACCAGAAGTAGCTGCTGGAGAGTAGCAGCCTGGGCAGCAGCTGTCTGGATAACCCGCAGGCACCCAGGCGAGGTTTGTACCATCGCCTGGGTCTGTCTGTGGGAAACGCTGAACGATACGGGAGGCCCTTGATTGGATACCGAAACACATACCGCAAACAAAACCGGCCGGATGCTTATCTTAATAGGCATCTATATCGCCGCCCTGGCCACGCGTTTCGTCTCCACAGGCTCCTTTACCGTGCTGCCAATGGCTGCGTTGGACATTGGCGGCATGGAGATATACCCCCTGGCCTCCAATGTCTCGGGGCTGGTGTCGATCTGCGCCATGCCGGTCTATGGCTATCTGGGCAAACGCTATCCGGCTTTGAAGCCAGCGCTGCTGGCCGGTGCGCTCACTGTGGGAGCGATCGTGCTGTTCTGTGTGGCCATGGCGCCCAACATGTTCGTGATTATAGCCGTCAACCTCTTCTACGGCGTGGTGTCGGGCGCGATCTTCGTGGTGGCCTTCTCCCTGATTCGCGATATGTATGACGTCAAGCAGGCCGGCATCTATCTGGGCCTGATTGGCACCGTAACATCCATCGGCATGTTGGTGGGCCCGGCCTTGACCGGCCTCATCATCGATGCCCTTAACTGGCGTTTCGCCTTCCACGTTGGTTGGCCTTTGCTGCTGGTCGCAGTGGCCTTCATACTGGTGGGTGTGCGCAAGAATAAGGGGGGCTCGGCGGCGGCCGAGGCCAGCCAGCAAAAGGCGGGCTTCGACGCCGCCGGCGCCATTGCGCTGACGCTGTTTCTGGCCGGGGTGGTGCTCAGTCTGTCATTAGGACGCAGCTATGTACCCTTTGGCACGCTGGCAAATAATGCGATGATCGTCTTGGCCGCAGTGGCGCTCATTGCCCTAGTGTGGATCGTGCGAAAGAAGGGCAATGCCGCGTTCATCCCCTCGACGGTCTTTCGGGACAGGAATACCTCGGTGCTGGCCTGCATGAACCTGCTCTCCAACCTCTCGACCATAGCGCTGTCCTTCTTCATGCCCTCCTACATCATCAACGTCTTAGGTGGCAGTGCCTTTCAAGCTGGCTGTGCTACCGCCACCTACGCCCTGCTGGGCATCTTCATCTGCCCGGCGCTGGGGCGTCTGATAGCCAGGCACGGCACGGCGCGTTGGGTCTTTACGGCTGGCACCGTCGTGCGCATCGGGGTCACTCTGGCATTGATTGCCTTCCTGCGTCCTGAGTTATCCATCTGGGCGGTGTATGGCTTCATGCTCGTGGCCGGGTTCTACTCCGCGCAGCAGAACGTCACCTTCTCCACGGCGCCGCAGATTCAGATTCCGGCCGAGCTGCGCGTGCAGGGCAACTCGGTGGTGCAGACCGCACAGAACCTCGGCTCATCCATCGGCATCGCGGTGTACACGGCCATCATGGCTGGCTTCGGCATAGCCTCCGGCATGCTGGTTGCCTTGACTGTGGCAGTGGCAGCGGCGGTCGTGCTGTTGGTCGTAGGCCAGTTCCTGGTGCCAGTATGTAAGGGAAACGATGAGTCACGATGATTAATCAGTGCTTCCCTGGAAAGAGACGCGGCGGCTTGAGCCTTGTGCGTACCGTAGGCATCGTGGGCCTTGTCTACTGTGAGCAGGTCAGGAGATCCCTGGTGTTGAGGAGTGAGAAGTGGCAGCAGAACCGTACATAGATATAACCGACCCGGCATATTGGCAGGAGCTGGCCAGCTACGACCTGAGGGATGCCGGCAACCTCATGCTGCGCGGGCGGTACTACCTGGCTGGCCTGAAGTGTTACAAGGCCATTGAGAACAGCCTCTGCGGCTACTATGTGCGCGATAACCTGGCCAATACCCTGCCCGCCGTTGTCAACCTGAGTGACTTTGCCGCCAGCGTGGGCCTTCTGGAACGTTTGAGCACGGCAGAGGGTCAGCTGTTCGGCCAGCTGCAGCCCTTTAAGGACGCGGCACAATCGCTGCAAGCGAAACAGGCCTTGGAGCAGGAGTATGACAGCGAGGACATCGTCATCCTTATTGCCCGGACAAGAGCCTGTCTCACAGCCATCTATAGCTTGCCGAATGTCGAATAGCACAAAACGAATGAGAAGAGAGTATTGGAGGAATACGATTCATGATCATCGGAGTACCCAGGGAGAGCGACCCGCGCGAGACCCGCGTGGCCGCCACGCCCAAGAGTGTAGAGCAGCTGCTGAAACTGGGCTACGAGGTGCGCGTGGAGTCCGGGGCGGGGGAGAAAGCATCCTTCCCGGACGAGGCCTACACCTGTGCCGGGGCTGAGGTAACGGACGCCGCTACGGTCTGGGCGAGTGAAGTGGTGGCCAAGATACACGCGCCCACCGAAGCCGAGATAGCCATGACGCACCCCGGTGCCGCCCTGGTGTCTATGGTGGCCGCGCCGCGCTCGCCGGAGCTTTTGGAGAAGCTTGCTGCCGCGGGCCTCACGGTTCTGGCCATGGACAGCGTGCCGCGCATATCCCGTGCCCAGGCTCTGGACGTCATCTCCTCCATGGCCAACATCGGCGGCTATCGCGCCGTCATCGAGGCGGCCCACGAGTTCGGATCCTTCTTTACCGGGCAGGTGACAGCGGCTGGCAAGGTACCTCCAGCCCGCGTCTTTGTCTCCGGCACCGGCGTGGCAGGACTTGCCGCCATCGGTACCGCCAACTCGCTGGGTGCCATCGTGTCGGCCACCGACATCCGGGCCGAGACCGCCGAGCAGGTGGAGTCCATGGGAGCGACCTTTGTGGCCGTGGAGAGCGGCGAGTCGCAGCAGTCAAGCGACGGCTACGCCAAGGAAGCGACCGAGGACTACGCGGCCGCAGCCACGCGTATGTACGCCGAGCAGGTGCCGCTCCAGGACATCATCATCACCACTGCTCAGATACCGGGCCGGCCCGCGCCGCGCCTGATAACGGCCGAGATGGTGGCCACCATGCGCCCCGGCTCGGTGATCGTGGACATGGCGGCATCAAGTGGCGGCAACGTCGAGGGCTCGGTGGCCGACGAGGTGGTCACTACCGAGGGCGGCGTCAAGATAATCGGCTACTCAGACCTGCCGGGACGCCTGCCCACCCAGGCAAGCCAGCTCTTCTCGCAAAACATCGTCAATTTGATAAAGCTCGTGACGCCGGTTAAGGACGGTGAGCTTACGCTCGACCTGGACGATGTGGTGCAACGCGGCATGCTGGTGGCCGATGCGGGCGAGGTGACCTTTCCACCACCGGCCGTGTCGGTCTCTGCCGCGCCTGCGCCCGCCGCCGCCGCTCCAGAGCCAGCCTCCAAGCCTGAGAAGAAGCCGCTTGACCCCAGGGTGCTCTACGTCGGGGCCGCCGCCCTGGCGTTGTTGTCGCTGGTGCTTTTCTGGGTAAGCCCGACCAGCCTGCTTGGGCACTTCATGGTGCTGATGCTATCTGTGGTCATCGGCTTTTACGTCATCGGTAACGTCTCTCACTCGCTGCACACGCCGCTGATGAGCGTGACCAATGCGATAAGCGGCATCATCGTGGTGGGCTGCCTGGTGGGGCTGACCTTCTTCGACGCCTCCGTTGGCTTCTCTTCTGTGGAGAACACCCTGATCCTTGTACTGTCGGCACTGGGTATCCTGCTGGCCTCGATCAACGTCTTCGGCGGCTTCACCGTCACCGGCCGCATGCTGAAGATGTTCAGGAAGGGGGAGTGAGGAGCATGGAAAAGGAAAAGCAGAATGTGAAAAGAGGAGCATTGAGCATTGGAAATGGGGATGGAAACCCTAAGAGCGGGGAGTCGAGGGCCGTGGGTCTTGGGCGGATGGAAGGAGCGGTAGCATGAGCGTGTCCCTGATAAACGGCTCCTATATCGTCGCAGGGCTGCTGTTCATCCTGGCACTGGCCGGCTTGAGCAGACACGAGTCCTCCATGCGTGGCAACATCCTGGGCGCCATCGGCATGGCGTTGGCCATATTCTTTGTAGTGTTGGGCGTGATGCTCGGCACCTACGAGGGAGCCGGCACAGAGCCTTCAGACATGGCGGCCCACACCGCGCAGGCCACCGTCTCGCAGGCCGCGCCGCCCTGGGCGATAGGCATCATCGTGGTCGCGCTGGCCGCTGGAGCTGTGGCCGGAGTGCTACGCGCCAAGCGCGTCGAAATGACCGGCATGCCCGAGCTCATCGCCCTGTTCCACTCCTTCGTTGGGGCGGCCGCCGTGCTGGTGGGCTGGGTCACCTACTTTGAGATGGCGGTCTCCGGCCACTTCGACGGCCTGCACTCAGGCGAACTGTTCATCGGCGTCTTCATCGGTGCCGTCACCTTTACAGGCTCCATCATCGCCTACCTCAAGCTGTCGGCCAGAATGCCCAGCAAGCCCTTGATGCTGCCAGCTCACAACTTGCTCAATCTGGCTGCAATAGCCGCCTTTCTGGTGCTCACGGTGCTGTTTGTGCTGATGCCTGAGGGTATGGCGGGCCTCGGGCTGCTCGTTGCCGTTACGGTGCTTGCGCTGCTGCTCGGGCTGCACCTGGTGGCATCGATTGGTGGCGGCGACATG
Organism: Coriobacteriales bacterium; assembly: GCA_031267175.1. GTDB lineage: Bacteria > Actinomycetota > Coriobacteriia > Coriobacteriales > UBA8131 > WQXH01. The sequence goes on from JAIRZP010000153.1 coordinate 11,869, forward strand.
CCGGTGGTCATCTCCATGCTCAACTCCTATTCGGGCTGGGCGGCGGCGGCCTCGGGCTTCACGCTGGACAACAACCTGCTGATAATAACCGGCGCGCTGGTAGGTTCCTCCGGTGCCTACCTCAGCTTCATCATGTGCAAGGCCATGAACAGAAACTTCATCTCCGTTATAGCCGGAGGCTTCGGCGGCGAGGGCGCAGCATCCGGCGAGGAGAAGGACTACGGTGAGCATCGCGAGGTATCTGCGGCAGAGGCGGCCGATATGCTGGCAAACTCCACGTCTGTGATCATCACACCCGGCTACGGCATGGCCGTGGCCCAGGCGCAGTCTGCCGTGGCCGACCACACGGCCAAGCTGCGAGCCAAGGGGGTTCGGGTTCGATTCGGTATCCACCCGGTGGCGGGCCGCCTGCCCGGCCACATGAACGTGCTCTTGGCCGAGGCCAAAGTGCCCTACGACATTGTGCTTGAGATGGATGAGATCAACGACGACTTTGCCGATACCGACATGGTGCTGGTTATCGGCGCAAATGACACCGTAAACCCCGCCGCAGCCGAGGATCCCTCCAGCCCCATCGCCGGCATGCCGGTGCTGGAGGTCTGGAACGCAGGCCAGGTCATCGTCTTCAAGAGATCCATGGCCACAGGATATGCAGGCGTGCAGAACCCGCTGTTCTTCAAGGACAACGCCGCCATGCTCTTCGGCGACGCCAAGGAGAGGGTGGAGGACATCGTACGTGTGTTGTAGCAGTGCATCTCCCCAGACGGGGAATGAGAGGAGCTCTGACAATGAGAGCGATCAAGGCGAGCGCTGCGGGATTTCCGCTGGCGAGGCCACCTACGTACTTTCCAAGGTATTCCCAGGGTGTTCCCCTGTTCATCTTCTGGAGGCACTGAGAGTCTGTCTCTCTTTGCCAGCAGGTCCTGTTAAAGCATAGTGAAAGGAATACGCAATGTATGAGACGATAATGAACAAGCACGCATACAACCAACTGGGCTTCTATGTCAAAGACCTGGAGCAGTCCTGCCGGGAACATTCGGCGCTGTTTGGCTCCGGGCCCTTCTATTACATGGAGCCTTCTACCCAGACGGCAGTCTACCGGGGCAGGGAGATCGAGCTGACTCTTCAAGTCGCCTTCGCGCACTACGGCAACCTGCAGATAGAGATGGAGACGGTGTTGAGTCCGGACGACCCCTTCGCCGAGCTGGGACATTAGGCTTCCATCACTTCTCAAACTGGGTGGAAGACGTACCTGCTGCCATCAAATTATTCGCCGATGCCGGCTACGACCCCCTCTTCACCATGAACTCGGGCGGTGG
>JAIRZP010000184.1 GCA_031267175.1 Coriobacteriales bacterium
AAAATCGGGGTTGCGGTTTTGTCTGTGGATGCCTGTATCAATTGTGGACTGTGTCCGGAGGCATGCGCGTATGAAGCTCTCGCTTGGGATGAAGGGACAAAACTTCCCCTGATTCTTCAAGAACAATGCAACGGCTGCGGTGCCTGCGAATCGGTGTGTCCATCAGCCTCATTTGGCTCTTTCAAGGGCAACAGAAGGCCGGCAATCTTTATAAGCAGAGCGTCGCCGTGAAACTGAATGTTTCAAGACTGAGGACAGTGCTTCCAGCACTTGCCCTGGTACTACTGACGGTAGCGAGCTGTCTTTTTGATACGGGGCTGGGTACTCTCTCGGCTGCCGGCATAGGTTTCATTACAGGCATTTGTCCACTGGGATCGATCGAAGCGGCGTTGGGTGCAAGGGGAATCACGCCCTTTGGAACACTCTGCCTTGTTCTTTCTCTCGTTATAATCGTTATCACCGGCAAGGCATTTTGTGCCTGGGTTTGCCCGAAGCCACTCTTTCAAAGACTTGTAACAGGAAAAAAGGGAATACAGCATGCTGAAGGGAGTGAGCAGGAAGGCGAGATTGGTACAGCTTTGAGCATGCCTGATGCCTCTGAGTCTGTTGCAAGCAAAGAGTATTCGTGTTCATCCTGTGGAAGCGCTGCATGCAGTAGTTTGAAACCAGTTGGAGGAAAAAGAGACGGAGTAAAACTTGATACAAGGCATCTGGTACTGGGAGGAGCATGTGCCTCCAGTCTTCTCTTTGGCTTCCCTGTCTTTTGCCTGGTCTGTCCGATAGGCTTAAGCTTTGCGACGGTGTTTGGCCTTTGGCATCTCTTCCAATTCAATGAGACAAGTTGGGGGTTGCTGATCTACCCAGCTCTTCTTACCATAGAACTTGTGCTTTTCAAGAAGTGGTGTACAAAGATTTGTCCCCTGAGTGCCCTGCTCTCCCTTGTAGCTAATGCGAATAGACTCTTTCGGCCACAGGTCGATGAAACCAGGTGTTTACGCAGCAAAGGCATGGATTGCAGGGCGTGTGTAGAAATCTGCCCGGAAGAGGTGGATCCTCACACGCCAAGAATACAGGAGTGTACAAAATGCCATCTGTGTTCGGAGCACTGTCCAACCGGAGCAATCACCTTTCCTCCCTTCCGCAATAAGCAACCGTATAAGCAACCGTAGCTTCTTGCTTCGCGTTTTTGACTCAATCAAGTTTTGCTACTCTTTGTTGTCCTTCAGGGCGATATTGCTTTGACGGTGACACCGCTTTTCGTACGGGCCACCTGAGAATTCGTAGGTCAGAGGCTGAGTATGGCTTCTGGCCTGTTTGCTGTTGAGGTTGAGGTTATAGAGGGGTTGATAGAGAGGCGGCAATGAGGGGCTTGCGGAGACGGGCCTCATTGCTTCAGGTATAATGGACAACGCAGTCGTAAGGCTGTAACCCTTCTACTCAGGGAAGGGGGTGATACTTATGGAACTTGGAATTGCTATTTCCCTGCTTGGCCTTCTATTCGCGATAGGAGGCTGTGCACTGGATGTGGTGGCCTTGGTCATTGCGACCAGAAAAGGGAAGCGGCCCGGGAAGGGGCCGCATCCAGATTCGTAAGAATCACCTACCGGGGAGGGTCGCTCTATCGGCTCTTCTCGGATCCTGAGTACAGTATACACCGCTCAAATAAGAATGTAAATACGCAGCAAGAAGACTTCATCGTATCGTATCATTATCGTTTTACTAAGGAATGACCATGTCCAACACAGGCACTACCAGCACCATTACGTCCGGCACAGTGTCCAGTGCGCGCGCCTCCGTCTTGCCCAGCGCTCCTGCATCCAGCACTTCCAGCTCACCCACGTCCCTCAAAGATATCCTGGGCAAGCAGCTCATCATTGCCGATGGGGCCATGGGCACCCAATTACAGGCGAGAGGGTTGCCTCCCGGACTGGCCCCCATGCTTTGGAATGTCTCGCATCCGGACACGGTGCGCGCCGTCCATACTGCCTATCTTGAGGCAGGGGCCACCCTCATTACCGCCAATACCTTCAGTGTCAATGCCCTTACGCTCAAGACTACGGATCTCAGTGTTGCCGAGGTGATTACCGCCGGTGTTACGCTGGCCCGCGAGGCCTTGGAACAGCACGGTACGCAGGGCTGCTTTGTCGCCCTGGATGTGGGCCCGCTCGGTGAGTTGCTCAAACCCCTGGGGCAGAGTGCCTTTGACGATGCCGTTGCGCTCTTCACAGAGCAGGTGGAGGCGGGCAGTGCCGCCGGTGCAGACTGCATTCTCATAGAGACGATGATAGATACCTACGAGCTCAAGGCGGCAGTCCTGGCTGCCCGGGAAGCAAGCAGTCTGCCGGTACTGGCTACGGTGGCCGTCAACAAGCAGGGTCGCCTGCTTAACGGCGCGGATATCGCGTGCGTCTGCGCACTGTTGGAGGGCCTCGGTGTTGACGCCCTGGGCCTCAACTGCGGCGACGGTCTGCAGGAGACTGTACCCTTTATCGAGGAGCTGCGGGCGCTTTCCTCAACCCCCCTGGTGTTCAGTCCCAACGCGGGCCTGCCGGTCATGGAGAACGGCACGGCGGTGTACAGCACGAGCATCGAGGAATACGTCACCACGCTGAGGCCGCTGGCAGGGGAGTACGCGGCCGTGGTCGGTGGCTGTTGTGGTACGACGCCGGCACATATCAAGGCCCTGGCGGCTGCCTGTGAGGGCGTTGTTCCCAAGCCGGCAACACCTAAGAACCGACGTGTTATCAGCTCCTATGCCGCAAGCCTTGCCCTGGACGAGGAAGCACTGCGCAAAGGGAGGGTAATCGAGGAGGCTTGTGGCGAGAAGGCAGCAGGGGAGGGAACCGCAGGCGAAGAAGCTGCAGGCAATGAGGCCCCAGGAGGAACCCCTGCAAGCGAAGCAGCCCTTATCGTCGATACGCGCATCGACGCGGCCACCAATGCCGAGCTTGCCGAAGCACTCGCATGCGGAGACTATGAGTATGCCGCTGACGAGGCCCTCGACGCTCAGGGAGAGGGTGCTCGGATAATCGGTGTCTGCGCCGCGCGTGCCGGAGCCGAAGAGCCTCCAGAGCGTGCCGACTCCACTCCAGCCGACGATGAGCTTCCAGAGCGTGCCGACTCCGCCGTTCAAACCAGCTACGAAGAAGCTCAGGCCCTGCCGGCAATGATCGAGGCAATCCAGGCCCTGGTCAACGTGCCGCTGCTCATAACGGCAACAACGCCCGCCGCGTTTGAGCGCGCCCTGAGGGTTTACAACGGCTGCCCTCTCGTCGATCTGAGCCGTTGTGCTCCCGAGGATAGAGACGCTGCCCGTACGCTGGTCGCACGCTACGGCGCGGCAATCAAAGAAGCAGGCGAAGGACAGTAACAACCATGCAGAATGCAACAGACGGAGCCTCCCTCGGCCTTACTCCCGAGCAGCACGCCGCACTCAAAACGGCCTTGGACGGCCTCAACCCCGAGCAACGCACGGCGGTAGAAACGCTCGATGGCCCGGTGTTGGTGGTGGCCGGCCCGGGAACCGGCAAGACCCAGCTCCTGAGCCTGCGCGTGGCCGCCATCCTGCAGAACAGGGACGTGTCTCCCGATAACATCCTCTGCCTTACCTTTTCCAATGCCGGGGCGGATGCCATGCGAGAGCGCCTTGTGGGCTTTATCGGCCGCAGCGCCTACGAGGTCACCATACTGACCTTTCACGCCTTTGCCGAGCGTCTGAGCAGCGCGTATCCGGAGTATTTTGAACGGAGCGCGTTCGACCGCCTCATCACCAACCTCGATTCCTGCAAACTCGTCAATCGCCTGCTCAAGGAACTCCCGGTAACCGACTCGCTCTATCAGAATCCCTTTGAAGGGGTGTCCGGCAACTTGAAGCCCGTCCGCGCCCTCATAGGGAAGATAAAAAAGTCCGGCCTCGCGCCGGCGGTCCTCCTTGCCATCTGCGATCAGAATCTGCGTTTCTTCGACTATTTTGAGCGTGAGAAAGCAGGGCTGCTGCACAGGCTCACGACAAGCCTGCAACGCGGTTCGCGCGAAGAAAAGCAGCATTTTCTCGAGGACCTCAAGGCCGAGTTGCTCGTGGCGCTTGATTCCGTGCCGGCTGAGCTCACCGAGCAGCTTATCACGCTCACGGGCGCTTACGAGCCCTACGCGCTCCTGCTCAAACGTGTGGTACAGGAGACCAGTTTCTTTGACGAGGGCGGCAACTCCACCGGATTCAGGAAGGAGGTGCGCGACCGGTTTTTCAGCCAGAGCCCGCCCGCCTTCAAGGAGCGCAGGGCCAATGATGCCACCCGCTCGGTGGTGGCTGTCTACCAGCGGTATCAGGAGTTCATGAAAGACGCGGCGCTCTACGATTTTGATGACATGATCCTCGACGCCGACCTGGCCCTTGAGCGGCATCCCGACTTTGCCGCCACGTTGCGGGAGCAGTATCAGTACATCCTCATAGACGAGTTTCAGGACACCAACGGCGCGCAGATGAAGATCATTGAATCCATCATTGCGGGGCTGGAGCGGCCCAATATCCTGGCCGTCGGCGACGACGATCAGGCCATCATGCGGTTTCAGGGCGCGAGCGTGGAGTTCATTCACCAGTTTGAGCAGAACTACGCGGGCACCAGGTCCATCGTCCTCACAAAGAACTACCGCTCCCTGCCCCAGATTGTGGAGTTGGGGCAGGAACTTGCCGCGCAGATCGAAAAGCGCCTCGCCACCAGCACGGGAGGCAAGCGGCTTGAGGCTGTGCGACAGAGCGTGGCCTCGCTGGACTTTGCGCCACAGGTATATGCGGCACCGGAGCTGCAGTACTACGGGATAGCGCGGGAGATCAAGGCGCGTATCGAGGGCGGCTGTATGGAGCAGAGTGCTCATCCGGGCTCGGAGATAGCGGTTATCGCCCGTAAGCACACGAGCCTCAGCGCGCTCATCCCGTATCTGGAGCATTTTGGCATTGCCTTCACGTACCAGATACGGCACGAGGTGGGCCAGATTGCCTCGCTCCAGACCCTCTTCTCGCTCATGCGCTTTGCCGTGCAGCTGGCCCGTGGCGCTGCCCGGCGCGCCGAGGCGGAACTGCCCCGCATCGTTGCCGCACCGGAGCTGGGCATAGCACAGCAGGACTATCTGGGGCTGGCCCTGGAGGCACGAAGCGCCGGCGGTTGGCTTGCTGCCCTGGAGGCAAACACAAAGCCCTCGCTCCAGACCCTCTACACCCGCCTCATCGAGGCATCGGCCCAGGCGGTGTCAACGCCGGCGCGCACGGCAATCCGTGCACTTGCAGAGTGGGTTGTTCCCTACTACGAGGCACGGAGAGAAACAGAGCCCTTTGCTGCCCTGGAGTTGCACTATGGTCTGGGGGCGCTGCTTGATTTTGTACAGGGCGAGTTGGAGGCCAGCTCTCCCCGCCGCCGCGCCGCTCTGGGCCTGCAGGGCCCCCTTACTCTGCCCTACGTGGTGCAATTGCTTGATGAGACCGAGCAGTTTGGCATTCCGATTGCCGCTAGGCTTCCCCTGGCCCAGCAGGACGCCATTACGCTCTGCTCGGCGCACGGTTCCAAGGGCTTGGAGTTTGACTGTGTCTATCTCATCGACGCGGACAGTGGCAGCTGGTCCAGGCCGGCCCGAGGCGCAAGACTCATAGCCCAGAACATCTACCTCAGCGAGAGCGAGGACACAGACGACTTCAGGCGCACACTCTTTGTCGCCGCCACCCGGGCGCGCGATGACCTCCGTATATCGCTTGCCAGTCCCCGTCTTGTGCCGGAACTCGTGGGCCTCTCAGATCCGTGCCAAAGAGACCTGGGCCTTGAGAACATCGAGGACATAGCGCCTCTCAGTTGGCAGGATGCCTACCTCCCCAGAGCAGAGGATCTGGCGCAGATGCCAGCGAGGAAGAAGCTCAGTGTCTCGCTTCTCAACGATTTCGTGAAGTACCGGGGCGACAGTCTCGATGGCGCGCACTTCTTTACCGACACGCTCCTGGCACTGCCCAGCAAACCCTCTCCGGCCCTTGATTTTGGCAATATCGTGCACGAGTATCTCGCCGATTATATCAACCAGGTGCTCAAGGCCGGCTCAATGACCGAACAGGAGCTTGCGGAAGAGGCAAGGGACGCGATCTCTGCGCTCGATTATCCAGGCGAGGAGTTGGACGGCCTTACTCAGCGGTTCGAGTTGTTCCTCGGGCACTTCATGCCCGTCTTCAAGCCGCGGCTTTCGCCGAGCGCGCGCGCGGAACAGAGCTTTGATATCATGCTCGACGACGTGCCCCTCACCGGACGCGCGGATCTACTGCTGCTCGACAGCGAGGCTCAGACAATAGCCCTCTACGATTACAAGACCGGAGCCGCCCGGAGCCCAGGCGCGCAGGGTGCGGCCTACAAGCGGCAGCTCCAGTTCTACAAACTGCTCATAGAGAACACACCGGAGTTCAGCGGCTGGCGAGTCAGCGGCGGTGCCGATCTCTTTGTGGAGCCGGACCGCAAGAAAGACCTCGCCCTGCCCGAGGAGGAGTTCCTGCAGGTAGGGGAGGAGGAACTTGTGCATCTGCGCAGGCTGATACCGGCAGTGTGGTACCGGCTCCAGCATAAGCTCCTGGACACCAGCGGCTTTCTCCAAAGCCAGCAGTTGGCAGACCTCCGCGCAGACTCCGTATACAAGAGCAACAGCGGCGAGCATAAGAAGGGCGACCCCAAGGAACCCGGCACCGAGGAGCTGCAACGGGCCTATGAGCTCTGGCTTATCGAGGATTACCAGCAACAGGGCAGGCCGCGTGAGTAAGAAGCCGACAAACAAGTGGCTGGCGCTCATAACCATCTCGCTCGGCACCTTCATGGCCACGCTCAATTCTTCTATCGTCAATATCGCCAACCCTATCCTGGCAGCCGACTTTGGCATCTCCATGGCGCAGGTGCAGTGGGTCACCACCATCTACCTCATCGTCACCAGCTCGCTCATGCTGCTGTTTGGCCGCGTGGGAGACCGGGTCGGATCTCACACGATCTACATCGTGGGCATCGTCATCTTCACGGCAGGCTCGCTGGCCTGTACGCTCTCCGATCATTTCGCGACACTGACCCTGGCGCGTGCCATACAGGGCCTCGGTGCCGCCATGACGATAGCTGTGGGCATGGGTCTCGTCACCACTATCTTTCCGCTGGCTCAGCGCGGCCGGGCCATGGGCGTTACGGCACTCATGGTGGGCCTCGGCAACGTGGCCGGCCCGGCTGTGGGCGGCCTGATACTCGCACATTTCTCCTGGCACTTCGTGTTTCTGCTCAGTGTTCCCTTTGGGCTGGTAAGCTTTATTCTGTCTGCCGTGTTCCTGCGTTCGCCCCTGCCCCGGAACAGAGAGGGCAGTTTGGACGTCCGCGGTTCCATCCTGTTCACGGCGCTTATCGCCTGCCTCATCGTCTTTCTCAGCGGCGGGTTTGCCGGCCAGGAATGGTTTGGCTTGGGCTTTGTGGCGCTGCTCGCCCTGTTCATCTACACAGAACGACGCGAGAAGAACCCCCTGTTGGAGCCCGAGCTTCTCAGGAATAAGCGCTTTATCCTCGGCAACATCATCGCGTTCTTCAGCTACTGCGCTCATATGATGGTCATGTTCCAGCTGCCATTTTTCCTGGACACCGTCTGGGCCGTGCCCGTGGGCATGGTCGGCCTGTTGATAATGGTTAACGCGCTTGCGTTGGGAGTCTGTGGCCCGCTCTCCGGCTTTGCCTCCGATCGTATCGGAGCGTTCAGGGTCATGGTGCCGGCGCTCGTTGGCATGGTAGCCTACATACTCGCGGCACTGTTCCTGGGGGCAGACCAGCAGGTCTGGCTCTTTGTCGGCATGCTGGTGTTGGCCGGGGCGGGCATGGGCTTTCTCAATACCCCCAATAACAGCGATATCATGACGGCTGCTGGCAGGGCCCATGCCTCCTATGCCAGCGGCTTTGTGGGTACCAACCGCAACCTGGCCTTCTGTCTCGGCACCGCCCTCTCTGCGAGCATCTTCTCGTTAGGCGGCACTGTGGCGAGGATGTTTCCCGATCTGCCGGGCGCTGCCAGTGGTATAGTGGAACTGGACTACCTGTTCAATTTCAGGCTGGTCCTGCTCGTCTGCCTGCTCTTTGTGCTCATATCGCTGGGCGTCTGTCTCTTTCTCATGCACAGTGCCAGGCAGGGCAAACCCGATGAGCCAGAGAGAACCGAGGCAGAGCATACAACTGAGCAAAAACCGCACGAAGGGAGCTACCATGCCGATAAGAGAATGTAAGGGAGTCTGCGCCAGCTCGGTGCGTTACACTGTGGACGGAGAGGGGCGTGTGCATGATGTCAGTTTCAGCGGCGGTTGCCACGGCAATCTCCAGGCGGTGGCACGTTTGTCGGAGGGTCGCGAGGCGCGTGAGATAGTATCCATCCTGGAGGGCGTCACCTGCGGCCATAAGGGCACGTCCTGCCCCGATCAGTTTGCCCAGGCACTCAAGGCAGAGTGCTGAGCCGGCACAGCAGTAAACACAGACTTCAACGAAGGGAAGCACAGATGCGCGGTTATGGAATGTTCAGTGTGGGAAACCCCGGCTGGTTGGACAAGGAGCGCCCCGCGTGTGGGCCATTGGATGCTATCGTGCGTCCTACGATCATCGCGCCCTGCACCTCTGATACGCACACCATGCACGGAGGATCCGGCCCCAAGGAGAACCTGATACTGGGCCACGAGGCGGTCGGCATCATCAACGAGGTGGGCCCGGATGTAACACGGTTCAAGCCCGGAGACTACGTTGTGGTGCCTGCCTGTACGCCGGACTGGCTGCAACTGGGTATACAGAACAAGATAAGCTTCTCCCATGACGCAGGGCCCTTTGGCGGATTCAAGTTCCTCGGTCAAAAGGACGGCGTCATGGCCGAGTACTTCCACGTCAATCAGGCCGATGCCAATCTGGCACCGCTTCCCGAGGGCGTTTCTCCCGAGGCGGCGCTTATGACGGTGGACATGATGTCCACGGGCTTCTATGGTGCCGAGATGGCTGAGGTGGCCTACGGTGACACCGTCGTGGTCTACGGCATAGGCCCCGTGGGGCTCATGGCCATCGCGGGTGCGGCGCTCAGGGGTGCGGGGCAGATTATCGCCGTTGGCACGCGTCCGGCCTCTATCGAGGTGGCAAAGGACTATGGTGCCAATGCCATCGTCAGCTATAAGGAAGGCAAGGTGGCCGAGCAGATCCTCGAGCTCACCTCCGGCGGTCCCAACAAGACGATCATCGCCGGGGGCAACCCGGATACCTTTGCCGAGGCCATCGCGATAACCCGCGAGAAGGGTTTTATCGCCAATATCAACTTCTTCGACGTCAAGGACATACTGAGTTTTCCTGCCATGACCTGGGGCCTCGGCATGGCCGACAAGACCATCCGCGGCGGCTTTTGCCCGGGAGGTGCCGAGCGCCTCAATGCCCTGATGCGTGTCATCAAATACCGCAACTTTGATGCCGAGAGGATAATCTCGCATCGCTTCCACGGTTTTGATGCCATGGAGGAGGCCTTCCATCTCATGGACAAAAAGGCCCCGGACCTCATCAAGCCTATCGTCTATACTGGCGAGTAGCGTCTGTGGCCTTGGGTGCGGAGAAATAGTGAGTACAGTGAGGCCTCAGACATGCGAGTGCTGATCATCGACAATCTGGCATCCGGTTTGAGGAATGGCATCATCCATGACTTCAACCGTATCTTTGCGCGCGACGGCGACGAGCTCACTATCCGCTCTACCGGTGGCATACGGCGCATCGATAGCATGCTCTCCGACGCAACCGAGTATGACCTCGTGGTCGCTTCGGGCGGGGACTCCACTATCAGCACGGTTGCCTACGAACTGAGGAACACCGACATACCCCTCCTGCCCTTTCCGTCCGGCACGGCCAATCTGCTGGCAACCAATCTCAACACTCCGGAAGAACCCAGTGCCCTTGCCCGGATAGCACGCGCGCTCAAGACGGAATACTACGACCTCGGCGAGATAGCATACGAGTGCGAGGGACAGAGCCACACGCAGGGCTTTGCGGTTATCGCGGGAGCAGGATATGACGCCACCATCATGCAACGCGCCGAGAAGCTCAAGGCACGTTTTGGCCCTCTGGCGTACCTGGCCGCGGCTGCCTCCGAGCCCAATCCTCGGGTTGCCAGCTTTAGCCTGAGCCTCGACGATGAGACGCTCACCAGCGAGGGCATTGCCGTATTGCTCATCAACTTTGCCCAGATCTACCCGGACCTTTCCATCACCTATAACAACGATGCCCAGGATGGGCTGTTTGAGGTGGTGGTCATCAAAAAGCAGCATACCCTGGAGCTTGTGCCTGCCCTGCTTTCTGCCCTGCTTGACCCACATTTTACCGACCGGGCCGATTACTTTGAGTCCCGTCGCTCAGCCCGTGCCTTCATCGAGTCCAACCCACCGCTCGGCCTTCAGTTTGACGGTGAGACACCCGCGGCCACCACGCCCTTTGAGGCGCACATCCTCCCGGGTGCCGCGCGATTTGTTGTGGCGTAGCGAGGAACAGGGAGTAATCTGCCGTGCGCTATACAAGTGAGTTACAACAGGCAGGCGGGGCCCTCTAAGGCCGCACAGCAGCAGGGGAGGGCTGGTATAATAGGGACATCCGGTCCTGGCCGGTGTGTGGCAGAACACGTTACTAATCCTCAGCAGGTCGTAGGCAACAGGCCCGCAGACCTGGCACTATACAAGCAAAGGTGATACAACATGTCAATGAATTATTTTGCCCTCATACTCGTCGTACTGGTCATCGGCTTTGGTGCCCAGTTGCTCATCAAGCACGCGTATAAGAAGTGGGGGAAGGTCCCCGTGAGCATGGGCGTGAGCGGGGCGGACGCGGCGCGCACGATGCTCAACAACAACGGCCTTTCCCAGGTGGCCATCACGGAGATCCACGGTGAGCTCACCGACCACTACGATCCGCGCACCAACGTGGTATCGCTCTCGAGCGAGGTGTACCATGGCCGGAGCGTCTCCTCTGTCACCGTGGCCTGCCACGAGTGTGGTCACGCCGTGCAACATGCCCGCGACTACGCGCCTGCCCGGATACGCGGGGCTATCGTGCCGGTCGTCAACTTTGCCTCCAACCTGTGGATATTTGCACTCCTGGCCGGCATCTTCCTCTCGATAATCGGCCTCGTCTATGTGGCCATCGCAATGTTTGGTGCCGTGCTCATCTTCCAACTCGTAACCCTGCCGGTGGAGTTTGATGCCTCCAAGCGGGCCATTGCCTTTATCCAGGGCAGCGGATGGATGACTCCGCAGGAGATGGGCGGGGCCAAATCGGTACTGCGCTCCGCCTCCCTCACCTATGTTGCGGCGGCGCTGGCCTCCATCCTGCAGCTGATCTATCTGCTCGGCATGGCACGGCGCTAGCCTCTGATCGAGGACTCCAGCCCAGGACTTTGACCCAGGACTTTGACACAGAACTACGTATACCTTGACACCGAGACGACCCCTCCCCAGGGCCCGCTCAGTGTCTCCGCCGCCCTGGACAGGGCCAAACACGCGCTGGAGGGCATCACGCTCTCCATCATCGGCGAACTCTCCGACATATCCGATAATCCCCGCTACAAGGCCGTGTACTTTACTCTGGCCGACAAGGGAGCCGCGCTGCCCTGTCTGATGTGGCGCAGTGCCTTTGACCGCCTGGGTATCGTGCTCAAAAGCGGTATGGAGGTAGAGGTGCGCGGCAGGTTCAGCCTCTACAGCGCCAAAGGCCGCATGCAGTTTGAGGTGCGCCAGCTCAGTGTGGCGGGAGAAGGCCAGCTGAGGGCGCAGGTAGCAGCCCTTGCCGCCAGGCTCCGGTCCCAGGGCCTTATGGAGCCAGCGCGTAAACTGCCGCTCCCCGCACTGCCCGAGACGATAGCACTCATAACCTCACCGCAGGGCAAGGCCGTGCACGATGTGCTGCGTACGCTCCGCAGGCGCTTTCCGCTGGCCAGGGTGCTGTTCTTTGGCGTCAAGGTAGAAGGCAGAGACGCGCCGGAGCACATCATCCAGGCGCTCAGGGCCGCCGAAGCATCCGAGGCAGCGGTTATTCTGCTCGTGCGCGGCGGCGGCTCCTATGAGGACCTCATGCCCTTTAACGACGAGGCGCTGGCCCTCGCCCTGGCCGCGAGCCAGAAACCCGTCATAACAGGCATCGGTCATGAGCCCGATACCTCGATTGCCGACATGGTGGCAAGCCTCAGAGCTTCCACTCCTACGGCGGCAGCCGAGGCCGCCGCACCCGACCAGCAGGAGCTGGAGGCGGCCCTCCGGGCAAAACAGGACGCGTTTGCCCTGGCTATGGCGAGGCAGCTTGAGCGTTCTGCCCATGCCCTCGAAGGCCTCCAGCGCTCCGCCGTTTTTATGCAGGACAGGTTCCTTACGGCAGAGCGGGCGCTCAACCTCGAACAGACCGCGCTCCGGCTGGACGTGGCACTGCCCACCGGCCTTGCCGCAGCCCGGCAGAGCCTTGAAGCATCGGAGCAGCGCCTGGGCGTTTCGGCAGCGGTTCTGGTGAGCAGGCAGGCCTACGTCCTGCAGCACCTCACGCAGTCCCTCCGCTCCGTGGGTACCACCGCCACCGCCAGCTCTTATACGACCCTCGCTGCCGCCGCCGCCAGCCTGGAGGGCCTTTCACCCTTAGCGGTACTGTCTCGCGGCTATGCACTCGGGTATGATGAACAGGACAGGATAGTGCGCTCGGTGGATCAGGTAGAGCCCGGCCACTGTCTGCGCGTAAGACTGAGCGACGGGAGCATCAGGGCCAGCGTGGTGTCAACAGAGAAACAGGAGAAGCCATGAGTACAGGAAGTTCCAACGAGACCGGCAAGCCCCAGCCCGTTGAAGGCCTCAGCTTCAAGGAGGCCCAGGATGAGCTGGAAGGCATCGTCCGTTCGCTTGAGTCGGGCACGCTGGAGTTGGAGGAGAGCCTTGCGTTGTATGAGCGTGGCGTGGCTTTGCTCAGGAGCCTCAAGACGCGGCTTACGGCAGCTGAGCAGAAGATTGAGGTGCTGATGGGTGAGCTGGAGCCCGATGCTTCTACGAGCCCGGAGCCCGACGTCCGTGTCGTCAGGGAAGTCCTGGCTGAATCTGAGCCCGGTGCTGAGGCCGAGACCGAGCTTACGATAGCGTTTTGAGCGCGACCTCACCCTGAGTCTGCGTGTGAGCGCCCAGGCCAACCAACAAGGAACCGAGGAACCCCCATGGAAGATTGCATTTTCTGTAAGATAGCCGCGAGAGAGATACCCGCCACCGTCATCTACGAGGACGACGACGTACTCGCCTTTGAGGATCTCAATCCGCAGACGCCGGTGCATGTCCTGCTCATCCCCAAGCAGCACTACCACAGCCTGTCCGACGACATCCCTCCCGAGGTACTCGGTAAGCTGTTTGCCAGGGTGCGTACGGTGGCCGAGCTCATGGGCGTAGACGAGCGGGGCTACCGCGTCATAGTCAATAAGGGCGACGACGGCCGCCAGACCGTCTTTCATCTGCACATCCATATCCTGGGGGGCGCAACCATGCCCATATCCATGGGGCCGGCGGATTAACTTTACCCACTGACGGCATCCGGGCTTTGTTGCTTCACCACAACCAGCCCAGGAAGGACACTACATGAACATTCTCGTACTCAACGCAGGCTCGTCTTCTCTCAAATACCAGCTGGTCGACATGGACACGGAGGAGGTCATCACCCGAGGGCTCTGCGAACGGGTCGGTACTCCCTCGAGCTTTCACAAGCATGGGGTGGACAGCGATGAGCGTGTCATTCACCGTGCTCTGCCCGACCACCGCGCAGCCGTCGAGGCCGTTCTCGGGGAGCTCACGCATCCGGAGCACGGCGAGATCGCAGACCTCTCCGAGATACAGGGCATCGGGCATCGCGTGGTACACGGCGGAGATTATTTTGCGGAGTCGGTGGTCATCACCGACGAGGTCATCGCCCGTATCGAGGAGTGTGCACAGCTGGCGCCACTCCACAACCCTGCAGCGTTGGCTGGCATCCAGGCCTGTCGAAGGCTCATGTCCGACAAGGTTCAGGTAGCCACCTTTGACACGGCCTTTCACCAGAGCATGCCTCCCAAGGCCTATCGCTACCCCCTGCCTCCCGAGTACTACGAGCGGCACAGGATCCGCCGCTATGGCTTCCACGGCACCAGCCATCGTTATGTGGCAGAACAGGCCGCGCTCTTCATGAACAGGCCGCTCAGTGAGCTTAAGCTCATCACCTGCCATCTGGGCAACGGCTGCTCGCTCACGGCCATTGACGGCGGTCGTTCGGTGGATACTACCATGGGCTTTACCCCCCTTGAAGGCCTCATGATGGGAACTCGAAGCGGGAGCATCGACCCGGCCATCGTGCTCTATCTCATCGACGAGCTGGGCATGGACACGGCCGAGGTCAACGCGCTCCTAAACAGATTGAGTGGCCTCCTGGGTGTGTCTCAGAGTTCCAACGACCTGCGCGACGTTGCGGACGCCGCCAAGGCGGGTAATGCCGAGGCCACGCTTGCGCTGGAGCTGTATGCCTACGCCGTCCTGCGCGCTCTGGGTTCGTATGTGTTTGTCCTGGGAGGCGTTGATGCCATCGTGTTCACCGCCGGGGTCGGAGAGAACAGCAGCGAGATGCGACAGCGGATACTTGCTGGTTTGGAAGATCTCGGCATCTGCCTGGATCCCGAGCGTAA
>JAIRZP010000192.1 GCA_031267175.1 Coriobacteriales bacterium
CGGCACACCAGCCGAATCACCGGCAGCCCAGCCCATTGCGGTGAGCCTCAGCGTGAGCTGCTATGAGGCGGTGGCCGCCGGCAGTGCTGCCGCCCTGGCCGTCTCGGACAATGGTGCCATGCGCGCAGCCACACTCCGCCTTGACGCCGGTACAACAGTCTATGATGCGTTGGTGGCAAGCGGGGCCGTTGTAGGCAGCAGCTCTGGCCCCATGGGTGTCTATGTCTACTCGATAGATGGGCTGGCCGAAAAGGAAGCTGGGAGCAGCAGTGGCTGGAAGTACTACGTCAATGGCTCGGAGCCAACAACACCGTGCAGTGCCTACACCCTGGGCGAGGGCGATTCCGTCGAATGGCGCTATGTGTTGCAGGCGTAAGAATGAGAACGTTCGAGAGAATGAGGGAGTATATACCCGCGAGCCTACATTCCCTTTTGTCATTGCGAGGCGCCCTTCGGCTGCGCTCAGGACAGGCTCCGCGACGCGGCAATCCAGCTCTTTAATAAGGGGTTGGCAAAATAGAGCAATACAAGAGTGGCAGGCAAGGACTGGATTGCTGCGCTCGCAGAACCTGTCCTGAGCTCAGACTCACTCACCGCGTACCTACGTAAGTTTCTCGGCATACTCCTGTAACTCCGCATACAGTTGTGAGTAGGCAAGGCCGTGTTCGCGGGCGAGGCGTGCCACATCGTCGTGCTCGGGGCGGAGCCATTGGGTGCGCTGTGAGGGCGGGCCTGCCTCGGCGGCCTTGAACGGCACGGGGCCGTAGGAGGTGTCAAGCGTAAGCACCTCGCGGGGGATGACCGTGCGCTCAAGGTAGCTGGATCGCACGCCCAGTGTGCCCGTGAACTCGATGATCTTCCCGGCTAACCCGGTGGCCTGCTCTGGTGCGGCGAGCATGATGAGCTTGGTCGCGAGCCTCCCCTTCTTCATCACGATGGGCTCTTGCCATACATCCAGGGCACCTGCCGCGAGCAATTCCTCACACGCAAAGGCGATAGCTTCGGCGCTGAGGTGATCCAGATTGCATTCCAGTTGCGTTACGCCTTCAACAAAGAGCTGCTCGTCCGGGCGCGCTTTGAGCCCCGCAAGGAGAGCAGGCTCGGCGCTCAGGGCGCGTAACACGTTGGCAGCACCGGGCACTTCCCTGCTGCCGGCCCCAAAGCCCAGGGCCACAGGGCGGGAGCAGGGGAGCGGGGCAAAGGAGGTGACGAATTCCGCTATGAGCGCGGCACCGGTAGGGGTCGTGAGTTCGCCTTCGTGGCTGGAGGCATAGACGGGCACCTCACTGTGTATCAGGATCTCTGCGGTTGCCGGTGCCGGCACCGGGAGTTCGCCATGCTCGCAGATAAAAGTGCCGTTGCCCAGCGCCAGCGGTGTGGCATACACGGCCTCTGGGTTGAGTTTTAGCAGCAGGAAGCTGTTGAGCACCACATCCACGATGGAGTCAGCCGCTCCCACCTCGTGAAAATGCACGCTGTCCGGCGCTACCCCGTGCACCTTGCCCTCAGCCTCGGCAATGCGCGCGAAGGCCCGCGTGGCTAACCCAGCGGTTGCCGGGGAGAGGACGCCGCGCTCTGCTGCGTCTGCAATGAGTCTGCGGATGTCCTTCCAGTGGCGGTGCCTGAGATGATTATGGTTGTGACTGTGGCTCAGAGCGTGATCGTGGACTTGATGGCCGGCGCTATCCTGTGCTGGCCCCTTTTCGTGCTCATCATCCTGCCCGTGTTCATATCCGTGACCATGCCCATGATGTTCGTGTTCATGATGCCCGTGAGTATGACTCTGGCCTTCTACTTCATCAAAAGAACCTATATGCTCGTGCCTATGCCCGTCCTCCCCAGCGTGTTCCTCAACGGTAATATGTGTTGCGGCAATACCCCCTCGTACGACGTGCTCGCGCGTGATGTCCACCCCAGGCAGAAGTTCTCGTGCCGTGCTCACCAGTTCCTCAAACCTAACAAGCCCCTGCCGTTCGCACAACTCCAGCAAGGCACCCAGCAGCTTATCGCCGGAGGCTCCGGTGGATAGATCGAGATGTAGCAGCAAACCCATGGTGCCATGATACCGTATTCGCGTTGATAGCGGCGAGGTTGCGTTGATCCCTCAAAACCAAACAAAAGGAGGCCAGGCATGACCCTCTACGGCTACGTGCGCGTATCGAGTACCGACCAGAATGAGGACCGCCAGATGCTGGCGATGCACCGGGCAGGCGTTGCGCAGGAAAACGTCTATGCGGACAAACAATCGGGGAAGGACTTTGCGCGTCCGTCCTACTGTGCCCTCGTGGAGCTGCTCAAGGCAGGCGACTTGCTCTGTATCCAGAGCATTGACCGTCTCGGGCGCAACTACACCGAGGTACAGGAGCAGTGGCGCTGCCTCACCAAGGACAGAGGCATAGACATAGCCGTGCTGGACATGCCCCTGCTCGATACCCGCCGTGACCGCGACCTGCTCGGCACCTTCATAGCAGACCTCGTGTTGCAGGTGCTCTCCTTTGTGGCTGAAAACGAGCGCGAGTCCATCGGCAAGAGACAGGCAGAAGGCATAGAAGCGGCAAAGCTCCGCGGTGTGCGCTTTGGGCGTCCGGAGAAAGCCCTGCCCAGTAATTTTGCAAGCTACGTGCAAAGGTGGGAGAAAGGGAGCCTCACACTGGAAGAGCTTCTTGTCGCGTGTGACATAAGCCGGACGACCTTTTACCGTAGGTATCGCAGGTATCGAACAACAGAGAAGTCGAGGTAGATGCCGTAAAAGTTGAAAGACGCGCCTGTCCCGAAACCTACACTTTATGGGATAACCAAAAAGCACCCTGGAAGCGGGAGAGCCATTCCTGCCCGCTATAAGGCCGCTTTTCAGTATAACAGCATGTAGATAGATTATTCCGAGAAATTTTCATCAATTTTGGGCCTTGTCTGTTTCTGTTCAAAAACGGCTCCTGAAACGCTGTCCCATAAAGTGTAGGTTTTGAGACAGCGCATTTCTGCAGGATAAGAGTGGTATTGACAGAGAAAGGTAAGGTTGCGCACATGAAGCAAAAACTATTATCCGTCCTACTGGCACTGGCCCTGATAGGTGCAGTGCCCCTCGCTCCGGCGTTTGCCGGGGAGGTAGAGCAGCCGTCACCTGGCGAGGGAGTCGTGGCTGTTACTTCCGACGAAGGTGTGGTAGCTACAACGCCTGACGAGGGTGAGTCTGTCTCAGAGGTAGCCATTACTCCTGATGAGGAAGAGGTTACAGAGGCTGAGTCGGATAGTACTGATAGCTCGGGCATATCCGAGCTACAGAGCGCTGAGGGGATCATCCCGTATTCCAGTGATACCGTAAGGCTGTTTGAGACGAAGGCTGCCGGTGCGGCTGAGATAGCCCTGCAGACTCAGGAGGCCGGCAGGCTTATCGTCACCAACAAGTGGAACAGCGCTATAGTTGTCACCCGGGGCCAAACAGGTATTACTGTCGCTGCGAACGCTTCGACTACTCTTGCGGTTTCGCAGAATGAGACGATAACGGTAAGTGAGTCTATTGATGACACGACGTTCAGATCATGGAATAGTTCTTATGATGCCTCTCCTCCTGTTTACCTTTGCCCCTTTGTTTCTGGCGTGCCCTGTGCAATCACCGATATGCCACCCATGTCTGCTTTCACGACCGATTCTGGCGGTACCATCGCCGGTGACCGCTTCTTCAGTCACTTCAACGGCGACAGCACCTCAAAATTAAACTCCGGCCCTGGTGGCTCGCTCACTTCGCTTCCCGCAGGCTCCTTCAACACTACAGGTATCAAGTTCGTTGGTAACGGATTTTTCGATGGCTTCAACGCGAATGGCCTCCTTGCCTCGCTTCCTGCAGGCTCCTTCGACATATCCGGTATCACCACTGCTGGCAGCGACTTCTTCGGCAGTTTCAACTATCGCGGTGCCCTCACCTCCCTGCCCACAGGCTCCTTCGATACCTCGAAGATTACCACGGCGATGGGCTTCGGCTTCTTCGGTTATTTCAACTGCTCCGGTGCCCTCACCTCTCTGCCGCAGGACTCCTTCGACAACTCGGGCATCGAGACTGTGGGTGCTTCCTTCTTTGATAGCTTCAATCTGGGAGGAGATCTCGCTTCCCTTCCTGCTTCCTTTCGCCTCCCGCAGACACTGAACCATGTTGAAGAGGCCTACTGCATCAATCTGTTCGCGGACTCCGCTCTCACCACGGGCAACCGTCAGGTACCCCTGTACTTTGCCGCTGCCGCCACGGATGCCTTCACCGGTACCGACATCACTCCGGCAAGCCCTGAGGCAGGAATGACGGTCTATGTTAACGGCAGTAGTGCCCCGGAACCACCCCTTCCGGTCATCGCGAACTTCGTCCCCTGGAATGGCACGGGGCCGGCTACGGCTCGGATAGATGCTGACTTGGAGAAGTTTGTCCGCCTCACGCTGAACGGCCAGGTTGTAGACCGGGCACACTACACCCTTGCAAGCGGTAGTACGATAATCACGCTCAGCGAGGCCTACCTGAAGACCCTCCCCAACGGCACACATGTATTCACCGCTGAGTTCACGGACGGTAGCGCTACGCTGCCACTGACCGTTGACACACAGGCGGCAGGTACCGGTGGAAATAACCTCCCCACAACGGGAGACAGCAACACGCCGCTGGTTTTGCTTGCGGCTTTAGTGCTTGTCGCTGCTGGGGGAGGTGTCCTTCTGCTGGCCCGCAGGCGCTCGCGGAGTGATTGATTTTCGATTTTCATTCCTTCGGCAGGAAGAAACAGAGCGCATCGTTGACCTTCTTGCGCCACGCTGGTAGCGTGCAGTACATGCCTCTCTCCTTATGCTCCTGCCTGCAAAGCCTTTTGCCGTTGCCGTGTCGAGGTCAGTGAGAAGGCAGCCCAGTAGTTGCTTGCTCCACGTTGTGTCGCCTGTTCTGTCAACACTGCCACCACATCAACTACCGAAAACAACTATTCTTCGGCTTCCTCATCTCAGGCTGCCAGCTTTGAGAGGGGAACCACGAAGATGCCTTCGCTTGTACGCCGGGCAAAGCCCGTATTGCCCACCAGCACCATTTACAAACTTGGTTTGGCCGTCGATTTGCCTCAAGGTCAACCTTTCTGCTTGGACAGGACATAGCACATTGGACAAAAAACGGGTAGCCCAGCATACAAAAAACGGGTTGCCTGTTCACTGCTTTTCTGACCAAGACAGGGCCCCCTATCCTGCTTGACTTGAAGGATTCCCCAAGGATCCGCGTACCTTGCAGAACCTCTGTCGATTCTGCGGAAGAGTAAGCATCCCCTACCTCGGAAACACCACAGTAATCTGCGTGCCTTTGTCCGGCTGGCTTTTGAGCAGGAGCGAGGCTCTTTTTTGCTGTTGCCCTGAGCTAAGCATCTAACGGCAGTATTAGACTTAACAGAGTACTCCCAGCCGTCATGCTTAAGAAAACGTTCAAGTTCCTTCCAAGATGGCATCAGGCAGCCTTTACTATCTCATCAAGATTGCCGAACCGCTCATAGTGCGAGATAAGATGCAGAATCATCGGTGCCTGTTCCTGTCTCCCGGGAGCAGCGCTGTAATAGGGAAAGCGGTCATAGTACTCATAGGAATAGCTTACGAGCTCTGCTTTGAATGAGGATGAGGGCTACAAATGCTGCCGCCAGCAAGGCGAAGAAGGGGGTATATTCGTTGAAGAGGGCTACGGATTCAGCCATGTCTTCCAGGATGATGAAGAGGATCAGCGGAGCTAGCCCCACGATAATGGCAAGCGAGCGCAAGATATTGTACCGCCGCTTGGCGTGTGTCTTGCCAGCAGCCTCAGAATCCAGCCTCGTGTCACCAGCAACGGCCTCAGAGCTCCGCCTTGCATCACTACGGGCATCCCTCTTCAATGTACCAAAGCTCCGTATGAGAAGCACGAGGGCTGCGATGCAACAGACGAGAGAGGCGATGAGGTTGAAGAGGCTCCAATGCGAGCCGTCAAAAGCGGCAAGTGGCACGTCATCCGACAACAGTCGATTGAGTACGTCCAAGAAGCTTTGTTGGGAGTCTTCCGCTCCTTCCTCTCCTGATTCTGGTGTTGTTGCAGCGGGAGGTGTGATGGACGGGGGCATCGTCGGGAAAACCGCAGTAACAGGAGGTATCGTCTCCGAAGGCACGGTGTCAGCGTTGCCGGTGCTCTCGAATCGTGCGACATAGGTGGCATCTGCGGTTACCAACGAGGAGCTACCAGGCAGGGACGGCGCCCACCCGGCAAAACGGTATCCATCGTCGGGTTCGGGAGTAGGGATGCGTACTGCCGTGCCAAAGCTTGTTCCGCTCAGGATATTCGGATACTCGGTAACGCCCAGCAGGCTTCCGCCATCAGTTGCTCTGAAGGCAACGGCATAGGTAGAGAGGTCATAGTAAAGGCTGAGTACGAGGCTTCCGTCCACATCGACCTTACCTGACGGGTTGCTGATGGTTCTGTTGTAAGAGAATTCTTCATAGGATCTCGGTGCTACGGTGATGTAACGGTCAATCTCCGCCGTGAGCTGGTAAGTGGCTACCAGACGGTAGCTCCAGTCCAAGCCTTGTTGATAATGATTCACGGTATAGAGGGCATGGTTGTAGGCCAGGTACTTGAAAACTATCACGTTTTGGCGCAGGTCCTGAGAGATCTGCAACGGCAGCTGTGCTGAAACGGGATAATAACCGGGGATAGGCACATGGTTCTCTGTTACGTACGAATGGTAGGTGGTCCTGGTCGCGGGCAAGAGGAGCTGCTGCCCCTCAACCGTCTCATACCTCACCTGATAGGTTCCGGAAACAAATGGTCGGTATGAGAAGATCAACTCGGTGCCCCTGCCGGTTATCGTGACGCTTTTGGTGACTGAATCCGGGATATACCCGCTAATCACCTTTGCCGTGGCAGTCTGAGATGACCCAACGGCAATACCTCTGAAGGCAAGAGGGCTGGCAAGGCTCCTGTTTGTTTCCTGTTCACGGAAGAATACCGTATAGCTTCCCGATTGCTCGGGAATCCATGTTGCCACAAGGTCAAGACTGCGGACGACCCGGTTATTGAAGCTGAAGACCACATTCTTGCCCCGCTCCTTCCAGCCTGCAAAGAGATGGCCAGGCTTTACCGGCTCATCATAGGGAGCGACATACCCACCTGACAGGATGTATTGCGGGGCATCTGTGCCGCTGCCGCCAGCAAGGTCAAAGATCACCTGGTAGCTTGGTGCCACCCACCGTGCGTAGAGCATCAGCTCCCTGGCGGGCATCTTCAAGGTCTTGAGATCTACCTTTGCGGAGTCCTCAAAATAAGGAGAGGAATACCATCCCGCAAAATCGTAGTCGCTGTTGGCAGCAGGAGCATCGGGCTCGAAGAGATGCCCTGGGTACTCTGCCAGAGCATCCTGATACCAGAGGCCATCGATCCGCTCTACGGTAGCACCCTTGCTGTTAAAGACTACCGAGTACCGCCCCCGGTCGTGATAGATCTGGTAGACAGCCCCATCGATATATTTGAGGTACAGCGTATTGTTGCTTTCGACTATCTCCGGCCCGTTGGCTCTAACTGACACGAAGCCGGTATCCGGTACTACCGTCACGTACGTGCCTGAAGCCCGGGTTGCTTTGTAGGATCTGACCAGTTCGTAGTCCTCGCTCGTATCGGTACCGCCGCTGAAGTCCTGGTAGTAATGTTCTATGGTTATGGTTGTCATCTGTGTACCGGGAGGATACACCGTCAACTTGAGGAACAGTTCCCCGGCATTGTTTATGCCGCCCAGTTCGAGCGATCGGGCCGACATCTCTCCCACTGTGATAGTAACATCATAGGCATACGCCGAGTCACCGATATTCCAGTTGTAAGGATTCAGATCCTCCACCGTGGAACCTGCGTAAGCCAGCTGCTGTACGCGAGGCCATGCAGTGCTCAAATCTGCCGAGTACTTTGCTATGATCCGATACTCTCCGTTGAGGTATTCCCTTCCCCCTATGTTGAGGGAGACATCGGCGCTGTTGTATTGCCAACCGGCCCATGCGCCACCGGATTTACCGGGGAACAGAAAGGTATAGGTTATGGTGGCAAGGTCGTAATAGATGTTATAGCTTGTCGATCCGTCGCTTTTTACCACGACGTCCTTATTGGCTGCATAGGTCTGTGCCGCATTTCTTGGATAGTACTTATTGAAGAGGTCAGGCGTCGTAACACCGTTGTTCAAAGGAAATCCGATGTATCCTTCACCACTTGCATAGCTGGGATAAAACCCGGTAAAATCCGGCTTCGATCCTGTGGCGAAGATTTGAGAGGTATCAACAGAGGCGATTCTATAGTCGCCGCTCCGGGCATCCTCAATCCAATGTATGACGGTAACCGCAGCCTCAGCATGCTCATTCCACCTGGCGACGAAGGTCATGTCGGCTTCGGGGAAGGTAACAGGAAGTGTCTTGTCCCAGGAAACGAAGTCAAAGCCCTCGCGGAGGGGATCCGCAGTGGAGGGGTACGTCACTGGTTGTCCGTAGCGCCCTGCAAGAGGCTCAAGGTAGGATCCTCCTCTGGAATCAAAATACAGCGCTACCGTATTGCGCACGTAGTAGATATTGAGTTCAAGACTGCCGTTTGAGGATACGACGCCCCGCTGTTCGTCACTCAGTGCGGAAAACCCAGGATAGTGATTTGCCTGGGCAACCACTGTCTGTCCATTGGCCCCATAGAAGACCTCGACGAGGGGGTTCTCATAGCCGGACAGGTCGAGTCTCTCAAAATGGTGGATCACCTTATAGGGTGTTCCAGAAGAGGGGGAGTAGGTGACGGTATACCACACATCCTGCGTCACCGAAGCCAAAGCGATGTGCGTTGAGGGAAGGTTGGGAGTAAAGCCGGCCATGGCTGGTGAGGCTATGTCCTGAGTAAAGGGGGCACCTTCTTCAACTGAGGCACCGTAGGACTGTTCCGCAGTATCGCCATTGGTGAATACGTATTGGATGGCTACCGTAAACGTTTTCATTTCTCTATAGACAGCATGGACGGTGAGGTCATCGGTAACATCGGTAACATCCATATCCCATTTGACAAAGATATGCCCCTCTCTTGAAGGTGGCATAGGTGTGGGGGAAACATCTCCCGCTTTGACCTCGAATGACCCCAGGATTGTCGCTCTGTCCCAATCGTAGAAGGTAACGACATACATCCCCTCCTCGGACTCGTCCTTGTCCTCTGTAACCTCTGTGTCCTCTGCGGCGGCGAAGAGGATTTCTGCGCTGTCACTTTGAGCCGCCGCTGGTGCGTACTCTCCGGCAGCATACCCTTCTACGACACAGTCTCCTGTGCAGTCTCCGGTACAATCTTCTCCGGCGCAATCCGCTGACGCGCAGCTCTCTGCCGTGCAACCCTGTTCACAACAGCCCTCTACTGTGCACCCAAGAACCTCATGCGTAGTGTTGATATCCTGGGCAAAAGCCAGGAAGGGGATGAACCCTGCCAAAAGAAGCACCGCTATAGCAGTACTCAAACTCTTGTGTAGTGCATTCTTCAGCATAATGAACTCCTTGCCCTCTCAAGTACTCCCTCCCCCCTCTATTAATGAGGATATCCACCAATGAGGATATCCACCGTTACTGCCAACCATCGACAGATGTAACCTCAAGGTATGAGCAACAGTATAGCAGGCGTTACTTGCGCATCTCCAAAAAATCACAAAAAAAGCACAATTGTTACCAAATCGGTGGCAATTATGCCGAATCCGTGTCGGTTTGCTCTGCCATCCCCTCACCTGACATCCTGCCGCCTGAACACGAGGCAACCTATGATGGTGGTGAGGGCGATGAAAGCCACGCTCGCGATGACGCTTTGTACGAGGAAGGCCGGGTCGCCCAGGTTGTCGGCAAGGCGCGTGATGTAGTAGTTCGGGAGCATCCGCGCAAACAGGCCGAGCCCGTCAAAGGCTGTGAATATGTCGGTGAGGACTCCGGAAATAATCACGGCAAAGGTGCCGATGGATACGCAGAACACGATGTTGTGTATGAGGAAGGCCAGCATGCAGGCGAGCGCCACATAGCAGAGGTGGTAGAGCAGCTGTAGCGCAAAGATAC
>JAIRZP010000016.1 GCA_031267175.1 Coriobacteriales bacterium
CTGCTCGTCGTCGTACCCCTTGCGGCACTGGCAGTAGCAGCGGCAGTCGCTGCTTTCGTGGTGCTGGCCAGGAAGAGGCGTGAGGCAAGATGAGAAATATGCTACAAGGGGCTTCATGACCCCAACTCATAGCCTCCGAGCATTTTCATGAAATCGTCCGGAGATACAATCGGGACTTCAGATGCAGCAAAATCCTTCGGGTTGCGAGTAACGATAAAGTCTGCTCCAAATGCCTTTGCGCATTCCTCCTGCAAAGCATCCTCAAAATCGTCGAACGATTCATTTCGTATCGCAGCTTCTACCGTAGATCGATCTATGCCTTCAACGGAAAACAGATGACACAGATCAAGGAGAAGGCTTCGCCGTTCCGCGATAGTATATATTTTACGCAGGATATAGAAGATGTTTGGAAACGAGTGTACCGCAACACAACCATCTACTCTTCCGGTGGAGCAGGCTGAAAATATGCCTTCCGAAGATTTCAGATATGGTTCTCGCTTGGCCAGATAGTCAAGCAAGACGTTTGTGTCAACTAATACCCGCATATCTCTCTGTTCTCGATGTCTCTAGTTCCGCAGCATAATCAAGGTCTGGCGGTATCTTTCCTCTGAATTGCTGTAAGTGCTTGAGAGCAGTTTGTCGGTTGGTTGCGGGAGCACTCACTGTCTGTGACAGCCCGTTTATTCCTTTTATGATATGGATGATATACGCTACCTGATCGTCTGGAACTTCTCGTATCATCCTGATTGCAGTTTCTTTTATCGGCGACATTTTTGTTCACCTCCTGACCCCTAGTATAGAGGATTACGCCAGAAAAGAGAAGGCAATAATCCCTCTCAGAGTTGAACCTGCAGCCTTTCTGTCACACGTAACAATGTATCGCTTGCGCAACCAGGGCGACCAGGTTATGTTTCTCTGTCCCATCAAGCACTACCGCAGGTATGTCCTCTTTTTGCAGATAGTACGGTACTCCCGATAGCGTAACTGCCCGCCGCAGCCTAGAATGGATGGTAGAGATTGAGCAAGCATCGAACACTGAGCACGTAGGTGAAAGGAGCGACGACCCATGAAGACAAAGGCAACGCCAGCAATCCCACTGGATACCTTATCGGATGTCAACGACCTCGGTAAGCCCTGGCGCTATGAGGAGGACGGGCTCACGGTAACCCGATCCAGCATCTGGACCCCTCCCGGCTGTCACCCGGTAGGCTGTGGACTCAAGCTGTATGTGGACGACAACGGCAGGCTGGTCAAGGTAGAAGGAGACGAGAACCATCCCGTCACACAGGGCCGCCTGTGCCCGCGCTGTCTCACCATGAAGGACTATGTGTACAATCCCTCCCGCATCCAACAGCCCCTGAAGCGCGACCCAAAACATCGCGGGCAAAACGACAAGTGGGAGGAGATAAGCTGGGAGGAGGCCTACGACCTCATCGAGAGCGAGTGGAGGCGCATCACCGGTCAGTACGGGCGTGAGAGCATGATAATCTTCGTGGGCACCGGGCGTGAAGGCGGCACGCTCCTGCCCTATGCCACGATGACCTTTGGCACCCCCAACTTCTGTTATTCACAGAGTGGCTATGCCTGTTACACTCCGCGTCTCGCAGCCAGTGCCTATATCACCGGCATTCCGTATCCCGAGCTTGACTATGCCGCTGCCCTGCCCGGCCGCTATGACGACCCGGAGTATGAGGTCCCCGAGGTCATCATGATGTGGGGCAAGGAGCCGCTGCCCTCCAATCCTGACGGCTTCTTTGGCCACGCGGTCACCGACCTCATGAAGCGTGGTGCGCGCCTCATCAGTGTGGATCCGCGCGTGACCTGGCTCAGTTCCCACGCCGACTACCACCTGCGCCTGCGTCCGGGCACCGACACTGCACTGGCACTCGCGATGCTGGATACCATCATCACCGAAGAGATCTACGACAAGGACTTCGTCGAGTACTGGTGCTACGGCTTTGAGGCCCTGGCCGAACGTGCCGCAGAGATGCCCGCCGAGCGCGCTGCGGAGATCTGTGGCATTGACGCCGAGTATATCCGGGAGGCGGCCCGCATGTATGCCACCGCCAAACCGGCCGGCGTTCTCTGGGGCCTTGCCGTGGACCAGAAGCGGAACGGCATGCAGAACGGCCAGGCGGTCGTCGCCCTCATGGCCATCACCGGCAACATCGACCGCCCCGGCGGCCAGGTCGTCGGCGACATCAACTCCGGCCTCAACGAGGGCGGCTTTGGCTTTGACAAGGGCATTGGGGCCGAGTTGGGTGCCAAGATGATAGGCATGAAGGAGTACCCCGGCTACTGCAACATGATCCTCAACGCCCAGGCCGACCTCGCCCTTGAGTGCCTCGAGACCGACCAGCCCTATCCCGTGCGTATGGGCCTCTACACCGGCAACAACCTCATGGCCTGCACATCCGGCGAGCCGCGCCGCTGGCACGATGCCATCCTGCGCTCGCTGGAGTTCTGCATCTGCGTGGACTGCTTCATGACCCCTTCTGCCCAGGCCTCCTGCGACCTCTTCCTGCCGCTTGCCACCGTGGTCGAGCGCGATGGCTGCCTCTTTGCCGAGTATGGGGCCGCGCCTCTGTACTTTGGTGCCTGCAACAAGGCCATAGAGCCCATCAATTCCAAGAGCGATCTGCAGATAGCCTTTGAGCTGGGCAAGCGCCTCAACCCCCATATGTGGGAGCAGTACAACGACGTGTACGACTTCATCAACGACCTGCGGCTCGGCAAGAAGTTCACCTATGACGAGCTGCACAAGGAGGTCACGCTCCAGCAGGATGTCAGTTACTTCAAGTACGAGCGGGGTGATCTCCGTCGCGATGGCAACCTGGGCTTCAACACGCCCTCGGGCCGTATTGAGCTCTATTCCAGCGCCTTCTACCAGTTTGGCGACGATCCGCTGCCCTACTATGAGGAGCCGCCCTTCTCACCGGTCTCTACACCGGATCTCTTTGAGGAGTACCCCTTCGTGCTCACCACGGGCGCGCGCACCTATGCGTTCTTCCACAGCGAGCATCGCCAGATCCCTCGCCTGCGCGAGCTTAACCCCGACCCGCTCGTGGAGGTCCACCCGCAGGTGGCCGCGCGCCTCGGCATTGCCAACGGCCAGTGGTGTGAGGTCTTTAACAACTACGGCTCTGCCGTCTACAAGGCAAAGATAACCCAGGCCGTGGACGAGAAGACCATCCACACCCAGCACGGCTGGTGGTTCCCCGAGCTTGAGCCCGATGATAAGGACGCAAATGGCCCGTATCATACCTTCCGCTCCAACGTTAATAACCTCCTCCCCAACGGCTTTCAGGGCAAGATAGGCTTTGGTGCTCCCTACAAGTGCAGCATTTGCAATATCAGGCCCCTGGAGAA
>JAIRZP010000044.1 GCA_031267175.1 Coriobacteriales bacterium
CCGTGGAGGACATCGTGGATCTCATCCATGTGTCGGCGGGCTCCTACCAATTTGGCTTTGACGTCACGCACCCCTCGATGTTCAAGGACCACGGCCTCAACGTCTATCTCGCCGAGGAAATCAAGAAGCACGTGAGCGTTCCCGTTGCCACCATCGGGGCGCTGTCCGATCCCGACCAGATGGAGGAGATCCTCCGGTCAGGCAAGGCCGACATCGTGTATATGGCGCGCGGCATGCTCGCAGATCCGGAGTTTGCCAACAAAGTCATGGCAAACCGGGCCGATGAATGCATCCGCTGCCTGCGTTGCTACGTGTGCATGGCCGAGCGGCCCATCACCCAGACGCGAAGGTGCGCCATCAACCCGCGCGTAGGGCGCGAGCACGAGACGATGTATATCGGCCCCGCCCAGCATTCCCGCAAGGTCATGGTAGCCGGCGGAGGCATTGCCGGGATGGTTGCCGCTGTGACGGCCGCAGACCGGGGACACAGTGTTGTGCTCTGTGAGAAGAGCGACACCCTGGGCGGCATTCTTTTGAGCGAGCAGGCCCTGCCCTTCAAATACGATATGTATCTGCTGGGGCGGAGCTATGCCCTCCTCATGGAGAGAAAGGGTGTCGAGGTGCGCCTGAACACCGAGGTCACGGCTGAGTATGCCGAGGCAGAGGGCGCAGACGCGCTCATAGTGGCCGTGGGTTCCGAGCCTATCATCCCCCCGCTGCCAGGCATCGACGGTGAGCAGATCATCATTGTCAACGACTACTACCTGAATAAGGACGCCGTAGGTCAGAAGGTCGTGGTTCTCGGCGGAGGCCTCTCGGGGAGCGAGTGTGCTTTGCATCTGAGGCAGGAGGGCAGGGACGTCACCCTTGTCGAGATGCGCGAGGAGATGGCCCTGGACGCAAACATCCGCAACCGCCCCATCCTGCTTGCCGAGCTGGCAAAGGCCGAGGTCGCCCAGCGGCCCTCCTGCAGGGGAGTCGAGATAACGCCTGAGGGCCTCGTGTGTGAGGACGAGGCTGGCAACCGGCAGCTGCTGGAGGCCGACACCGTCATCATTGCCGTAGGTCAGCGGCCGCGCTCGGCAGCGGTAGACACGCTGCGCGACGCGGCCCCCTTTGTGCGTGTCATCGGCGATGCCGTGCGGGCCTCCACCATCACCAACGCGGTCTACGAGGGTTTCTACGCGGCGCTGGATGTGTAGGGAGGCACTGATTTATCCCGTGCCTGACATTTCACGTCTTGGAGCCCCGTGAAACTGAAAGGAGCGAGGCGACAGAGTTTCACGGGGCGAAAAGCAGCTAATCGGTGCCTCCCTTATAATTCAGCCTACATGTCTCTTACAGCGCAGCCATGATCTTGCCCGCCACGCGCCCGTGGGTCATGGCCATGCCCATGGAGTTGCCGGCGCTGGGGGTGGAATACCCCATGCCGTAGCGCTGCCCCAGAGTGTTGCCGGCGGCGTAGAGACCCTTGATGGGGCCGGAGCGGTCGGCCTTCATGACGTTGAGCTGGTCATCGGTCAGAAGTCCCGCGAGGGTCACCAACCCGGCGGAGGTGGTGCCAGCGTTTTGGGTGACAGACCCGTAGAACGGTGCGGTGTTAATGGGTATCATGAGCGGATCGTCCTTGTTAAAGTCGTCGTCATGACCCTTGGCGCAGAGTTCGTTATAGCGTTCGATGTTCTGGAGCGCCGTCTGCAATGCCACGCCGCTGTAGCCGAGATAGCCGAGCAGCTCTTCAAGCGTGTTGGCGGCCCAGACATTAGGGCCTGCGGCAAACGGGCCGGCGGGAGCGGGCTCCTCCTCGCCGCCTTCATCCGCAGGTGCCTCCTCGTCGTCTGCGGGAGCACCAAAGCTGATGGGATAGGTGGACTCACCCACGTTAATGATGCCGATGGAGGTGACGATGCCGCCCTCGGGCCCCGGCTGGACGTTTTTCATGTCCGCCTCCATCGTGTCCATGATGGGAGGATAGCCCCAGTTGGGCGCACCGTGGTCGAGGCCGGCTCCCTGGACGGTTCTCATGAAGTTGGCATCGGTAATGGAGGCGATAAGGCCGAGCGGTTGGCGCAGGCAGGCGCTTGAGGAGAGTTGGGCCATGGCCTCGTTCATGAAACGTTTGCCGCTATTGTTCAGGGTCAGGAAGGCCGAGGTACCCCAGGGGCCGGGGGTGCCGCCCATGGTGTTCATGGAGGGGCGCGGGTGTGGCTCTATGGCCCCGCCTGCCCAACAGCCGAGCTTATGACCCATGCCGTCACGACCAGGCC
Organism: Coriobacteriales bacterium; assembly: GCA_031267175.1. Taxonomy (GTDB): domain Bacteria; phylum Actinomycetota; class Coriobacteriia; order Coriobacteriales; family UBA8131; genus WQXH01. The sequence continues at coordinate 2,268 of JAIRZP010000044.1, forward strand.
CGCCCAGCGAGCCGCGATCCTCACCTACACGGGTGCCCCACTCTGCCACGTCATCGAGCAGGTTGTAGACCATATCGGGGTTGGAAGAGAAGTCGCCGGTGGCGAGCAGCACGCCCTTGGCAGCGTTGAGCTTGAGGTAGGTGCCTTCCGGACCCTCCGCATAAGCACCAGTGACTTCGTTGCCTTCCCCGATAAGGGCAGCGGCCTTGTGCTCCCAGTACCAGGTGGCACCGAGGCGTTCGGCCTCACGCATGACATAGGTCTCAATCTCGGTGAGACGGGTCATGTCAGGGCGATTCTCAATCAGGGGCACGGGGTTGGTGGTGCCGATGGTCTGCATCGTGGTGGCCCATGCCTTGTAACCGGACTGCTCGATGGGGTAGTCGCTGCCATTGGGCTTGCCGTAGGCAATCTGCACGATGAACTCACCGGCTGCGTAGTCGAGCATGTTGCTGGTGTCGGGCACCAGCGCAACCATGTTGTCGAGCATCTCGCCCGAGTTTTCCACAAAGAGCTTGACGATAGGTGGCGAGACGCGCCCGAGTCCGCGACGGACGTACTCGGCTACGATTTCGCCGGTGTCGTAGGGTCCAAAGCCCAGGTTTATCATGAACTGGGAGTTGTAACTGCAGATGTCGTCGCCAAAATAGTTGTAGTCGTGGCTGTTCTGTGCCTCAATAACCGCGACGCTCGCACCGGCTTGGGCGGCAGAAAGCGCGGCCTGCGTGCCCACGTGACCGCCGCCGAGGATGACGATGTCCACGTCAACGGTCTCATATACGTTTGCCTCATCAATGCTCGGAGGGGCACCCAGCCAGTCCTCAGGACAGATGGCCCCGCCAATGGTGCCGCTGACCGCGTTGCTTGCCCCTCCGCCGGAGCTGCCACTGTCTGCGGCCGCCGTGCTGCTACCGGTTGAAGGCGAACACGCTGCCAGTGCCCCAGCGGTTACCGCCGCAGCACCGGTTATCGCTGCTCCCTTGAGAAAACCGCGCCGGTCCAGGGTGCCTTCGTGTTCTTCGTGCCTCTGCTTCTTGCTCATGATGCTTCTCCTTCTTTCTCGGATTTTTGCATTTCAAAGAGAAATGCACAGATAAAGAAAGCATAAGAAAGGTGTGAGAAGAGCACATCACCACAACACGGTGGAAGAGCACTGCCGACTATCACCGCTCAGGGGTGATACTGCGATTTTACGTTCAGGACGCCAGTGCTATCTGTTGGTGTACGATTTCGCTGAGAATTACTTCTCCTGTCCCTGCAGCAGGGCAAGCAGTTCCTCTCGGCTCCCTGTGCCTGTTTTGGTGTAGATGTGCGAGAGGTGTGTCTTGACGGTGTTCTTGGAGATGAAGAGTGTGCGCTCAACATAGGCGCTGTTATGCCCCTGGATCCAGATATGGAGGATCTCGCATTCGCGCGGCGAGAGCGCGTAGTCGCTACAGATCTGCTCAACTCGCTCATCATGGCCTGGTGCTTCAGCTGCGCCATCGAACTCCTCAACGGCCAGCGTCAGTCTCTGGCCCAGCAATACGAGGACGGCAGCTATGAGCATGAGCAGAAGGACGACGGCCAGCACGAGGGTATTGCCAGCCGTGATAACCGTTATCGCCTGCCCAATCAGCGTGCCCACGAATTCAAAGACAGTAAGGAGCGCTATGCAAAAAACGAGCGGCACGCGTTTTTCAAGCGTCGTCTTGACGAGGAACAGCAACACGAGGGTTCGGATGAGTCTTGTGCCAACAGAGGCAATAAAGTAGGGGATGTCTGGAGGTATTGCGTCGGAAAACAGCAGCAGGAGCGCGGCCAGGGCAAGCGCGGGAATAGCGATGTAAAACGCGAGTATGGTAGTGCTCCGATACGCGGGCAGTGCGATGAAGCCCACGATGATGAAGGGCACGGCCTCAAGCATGAAGGTAAGGATGAATGAGCCCACCGGGCCTAAGTTGGAGAGTTCCAGCAACTGCAGGGTCTTTACCGCTCCAAAGGTAAAGCTGATTATTCCGACGACAATGATAAGCCTCAGGGGAACGGCAGCCAGAAGCTCTTTGATTGAGGGTCGCGAGGCCGAGCTCGGATACGACACGAGGACCTCACTGGCTACGGGCCGCAAACAGATAACTGCGGCGAGGGGTAGCAGGACGGTGGCACAGATGGCCGGGTAAACAGGTAGCCACGAGATAAGGCCAGACAGTACGAGGCCCAGCACGGTGCCAATGATAAGGTACAGAAGCGTGCCTTGCACCCCTGCGGTGGAAAGCATCTCATACCAGGCAATCGCAAGCCAGAGGCCTGCCGTGGCACCGCCAACCATACAGAGAATAAAGACGAAGTCAGGCAAGAGTCCCGCACTCGTCATGGGAATGGCCGCAGTTGCCAGGGCTCCGAGGATGCCGGCTATATAAAGCGATTCCCGCCGCTGTAGCAAAGGAGTCAACCGCGTTGCCAGAACAACAAGCAGGAGCCCCAGCGCGACATTGGTAAACGTAGAAAAGAGATGGGCAATCTCCAGCGACACCAGGGCACGGGGCGGCAGAAGCAAAAAGCTGTCCGAGTACAGCAGGACATACCACGCCGCCATGCATATAAAACCCAGATAGTATCGCGCTGGTTTACCCATAGGTGCCTCTCCCTTCCTTAGGTAATGATACCACTGAGTGTGGGGAGAGGCCAAAGCCAACATACACCCAGATTGTTATAGAAAGCCCTGCTCGTGGTTCTCAGTTCACACACTAGGAATGCTGGGGTTCAGACGAGCGTTCTCCGTGCCAGATTTCAATCCACGCTCCCCGGGTGGGGAGCGACAACCCTCGCTTGACATTAAGATAG
>JAIRZP010000228.1 GCA_031267175.1 Coriobacteriales bacterium
CCGGCAAGGACGATTGCATCATCAGCTCCATGACCATTACCGAGGAGCGTGAGGAGGCCGTGGACTTTTCGGAGCCCTATGCGCAGGCGCAGCTGGCCATCCTCGCCAACGCCTCTTCCGGCATCGCCTCCATAGACGACCTCAACCAGGCGGGCAGAACCGTGGCCGTCAAGACCGGCTCCACGGGCGACATCTACGCCACCGAGCACCTCACCAACGCGCAGATAGTGCGCCTGGCCGACGAGAGCGCCTGCGTGACTGAGGTGGTGCAGGGCAAGGCCGACGGCTTTATCTACGATCAACTGACCATCTACCGCAACCATGAGGCCAACGCGGACACGACCGCTGCCGTCTTCATCCCCTTTCAGGACGTGGAATACTGGGGTGTAGCCGTGCAGGAGGGCAATGCTGCACTGCTCGCGGAGCTCAACGAGTTCATAGAGGAGTCCAAGCTTAACGGCGAACTGGATCGTCTCACCGAGAAGTACCTGTCTGAGGAAAAGGCGGCCTTTGATAGCTTTGGCTTTACCTGGTTCTTTGATTTTGCAGAGTAACCCCTTTATGGCCCCCATAACCGGCAGAGTGCCGCCACTCAGGGCTGCGCTCAATTACCTGGCGGTCTGTGTGCTGGTAATCCTGGTGTTCTGGGCTTCCCTCTCGATCATCAACGTCAGTCTTGACTTTGGCTTTGTTGCGCGCTACGCCACCCGCATCGGCGACGGCTTTGTGCTCACGGTCCTCATCTCGGTGTGCAGCATGGTAGCAAGCCTCGTGCTCGGAGCGGTCGTGGCAGCGGGAAAGAGCACGCGCATTCTCCCGCTCAGATACGCCTGCGACCTGTATGTGCGTGTCATCCGCGGCACGCCCCTCATCATGCAGATCTACCTGTTCTTCTACATCATCGGCACGGCCTGGGGCGTGGATAACCGCCTCGTGGCCGGCGTCATGATTCTCAGCTTCTTCGAAGGTGCCTATGTGGCCGAGATACTCCGCGGGAGCCTGCTCTCCATCAACGAAACCCAGATAGAGGCCGCTCGCTCGGTGGGGTTTACCCGCGTGCAGACGGTGCGGTATATCATCGGCCCCCAGATGGTGGCCCGTACCCTGCCCGCGCTTACCGGCCAGTTTGCGAGCATCATCAAGGATTCCTCACTGCTCTCGCTCATCGCCGTTATCGAGATAACGCAGACCCTGCGCGAGATAAGCGCCACCAACTTCCAGCTCTTTGAGGCCTGCCTTTTGATGGGGGCCCTTTACCTTGTGCTGACGCTCCCCATCATGCTCATCAGCAGCTATTTTGAGAAGCGGCTTGACTATGCGAGCTAGGGATAGAGATTCGTGAGGATCGCGCTTGACAGGCTGAGCCGGAGCTTTGATGGCCGCGAAGTGCTCCACAGCATGGATTTTGACGATGAGGTGAGCACGCTCGCCATCATCGGGCCAAGCGGCGGGGGCAAGTCAACCCTGCTGCGTATCATCGGCGGACTGCTGGTACCGAGCGGCGGCGAGCTGAGTATCGACGGCAGGCTGGTGCTCTTCAACGAGCGCGACCTGGTGCCGTACCGGGCAGGTCTCGGCTATGTCTTTCAGGCGGGAGGACTGTTCCATCACCTCAATGCCCGTGAGAATATCGCCCTGCCGCTGCGGGTCGTCCACGGCCTGTCGGCTGAGGCCGCCACCGCTCGCGCCGAGGAACTGCTCGCCCGCCTGGGCCTCGCGGCCGAGGGTGACAAGAAGCCCGTGCAGCTCAGTGGCGGCATGCAGCAACGCATCGCCATAGCGCGCGCGATAGCACCGGGGCCCCAGCTGCTCCTTTTGGATGAGCCCACGAGCGCCCTCGACCCGGAATACACGAGCGAGGTGCTGGATCTCATCGGTGCCCTCAAGGCCGAGGGCATGCGCTTCATCGTCGTGACCCACGAGCTTGGCTTTGCCCGACACGCCTGCGAAAAGCTCGCCTTTCTCTACGAGGGAAGCATATGGGAATACGGCCCGAGCGAGCAGCTCTTCCAGAATCCCCAGACCCCCGAACTGGAGCGATTTCTGAGCAAGCTCCTGGAATGGAGGGTGTAGGTTGGAGGGTATAGGCACTAGGTCCGCGTGACCTTGCTGGGATCTATCGTCATGGTCTGGAAGCGGTCCTGCATGAAGGTGTCGTCGTAATGTACGTCGCAGAATTCCTCCAGGGCGTTGCTTGCCTGTTCTCCCGCTTTGCGCTTGTACCAGCTATCGTAGGCTCCCAGCGTCAGGACGCCATTGGCAATCATCAGGACAGCACAGATCGTCGTGAGCGAATAGCGCCAGTTCCAGGGGATGAGATTGACGAACTTGAGTATGTAGGGCAGCGTAAATTTTATCCACACGCAGCCGAGCACACCCCAGAAGAACATGTAGATGCCGTTGGTACGGCCGTCAATGGAGAGAAAGGTGCCGCTGTAGTCCCAGGCGGTGATACCAAAGGCAAATTGCAAAAACCAGCTCACGACATATTCAAAGCTGCCCCCGATGAGCGCGCTGAGGAGAAAGATCACGATGAGGGGCTTTTTATAGAGACGGTTGAGCGCAATGGTCATCAGCACGGCGCCAAAGCCATAAATCGGTGAGAAGGGCCCATAGAGCAGCCCCGCTCTATCCTCATAGCCGCCCACCACCACGGCGTAATAGATGGTCTCGATAACGACACCGATAATACTACAGAGTACGAATATCCAGAAGATGTTGAAGAAGTCGAGCTTGATATAGCCCTTGCCGCTGGTATCCCGTCCGAGGGTCCCGTCTTCGGCCTCATCGCGCGTTTGCATATCCCTGAGTTTGCGCTGGACCTTGCGCTCCTGCAGAAGCACCGGATCGATGTATACGGCAATGGCGATGAGGATAACGAGACGAACCAGGTAGGAGAGTATCGCAGGGCTGGCACCGTCGAGCATGAACTCGCAGATAATGGCCAGGACCGTGGCAACAATCAGGAACTCCGCAATGCGTTGCGCGTGCCTCCGCTTGTTGCGCAGCAGGTTGACGCCAAGGATGCCACCCAGTACCGCACTGGCAAGCAGGATGACGGCGAGAACAACCGCTATCGCAAACGTGGCGATTCCCAGGTCGGTCGTAACCTCTTTATAGGCTATTGCCATGCCAATAATAAGGAGCACGAGAACGGGCACAGCCAAAACCGTGGCAAGAATCAGCAAAATCGCAAGTATCTTGAGTATGAGGGGGGTCTTCTTCGGCTTCTGGTTTTCGAGGGAATCAAGGACGGCTGTTTCCTTTGCAAAGCCGGCTTCTTCTGCAGAAGAAATGTGCTCCCCACCGGGAGTTGGCTCAGCCGGGAGCGTGTCTTCGCCTTCTGGTTTGTGCTCAGTCATAGTCATCCTTGATCGTGTGTCTTTCTCAACGGCTATCGGCAGAAGCAATCTGTCAAAGGTATTCTAACCTATCAGGCGGCTCTGCCTATGCAAACTTTACGATGCAAAGCACGATGAAGCAGAAAACCAGTAGTACCGAGAATACGTTCATCAGCCTAGCTGGCACCTTTTTTAAGTACTTCTCACAGAGGGGATAGATTATCCATACGTAAAGCATGGCCAGGGCACTGAGAAAGACATCGTTGACCAGCCAGGCCTGATCGAGGATGTTGAGGGGCAGGTCGGAGTTGTCCCAGAGCGGGTACTCGCCGGTGCTGTCAGGCTGGTTGAGCAGGAAGCCCATGGTGAGTTCCATGAGCATGCATAGCACTATCGTCATAAGGAA
>JAIRZP010000235.1 GCA_031267175.1 Coriobacteriales bacterium
TGCGCAGAATTACAGGCAAGAACACGTGCAAGCAAGGAAACAAAAACAACAGCTGAAGGAGAGCAGGAGGTCATGGCAGATGAGAACTGAAGACAGAACCGTATTCAAGAATCTCGGCCTGAGCGGCTTTGGCAACGGGTCAAATATGGCCAAGGTCGATGTGAAGGACGGAAGGATTGCCCGTATCAGGCCCGTGCACTACGACGAGCGCTACACGCGGGACGATCTGAACGCATGGCAGATCAAAGCCCGGGGAAAGGTGTTTGACCCCGGCTTCAAGAGTCTGCTTCCCCCGTTTTCGCTGGCATATAAAAAGCGGGCATACTCTCCCAACAGGATTCCCTATCCGCTCAAACGAATCGATTGGGATCCGCAGGGCGAGCGCAACACGCACCAGCGTGGCACAAGCACGTACGAGCGTATTTCCTGGGACGAGGCAGCCGGGCTCATAGCGGCGGAAATCGAGCGCATGCACCGCGAGTACGGACCGGAGGCAATACTCGCCCAGGGAGAAGGGCATGGAGAGTCAAAGAGTGTGGCGGGCGGTCATGGGTGTCAGACCATGTTGCTCGACCATATCGGCGGCTATACGCTGCAGGCACGCCAGCCTGACAGTTGGGAAGGCTGGTACTGGGGTGCCAAGCATGTATGGGGCATGGATCCCGTAGGCCAGAACACCTCGCAGAACAACATCATCAAGGATGTGAGCGAGCATAGCGACGCCGTCCTGTATTGGGGAGCCGACCCTGAGACCACGCCGTGGGGCTGGAGCGGACAGCAGGCAAGCCGCCTCTGCTACTGGTTCAACGAACTCGCCATACTCTCCATCTTCATCTGTCCTGATGTCAACTACGCCAATGGCATCCACGCAGACAAGTGGATTCCGGTGCTTCCCAATACCGATGCCGCGCTGCAGCTGGCCCTTGCCTACGTGTGGATTACGGAGGATAGCTATGACAGGGGCTATATCGATTCTCACACAATTGGCTTTGACTGGCTTGAATCGTATGTGCTTGGTTACATCGACGCCGTACCAAAGACACCGGCTTGGGCACAGGAAAAGTGCGGCGTGCCTTCCTACAGGATCAAGGCGTTGGCCCGTTACTGGGCAGCCCATGCGGTCTCGATTGCACACGGCAACGGAGGCGGCTATATCAGGGGCGCCTTTGCCCATGAGCCGGCGCGCCTGGAGGTGTGCCTGTTGGCCATGCAGGGGCTGGGCAAGCCCGGCGCCAACCAGTTCAAGTTCATCGAATGGAATCTCTTTGGCATGGAGACGAACAATCCCCTGCCGCCAAGCGAGGTCATTCCCAACACGATAGGTGGCTGGCACGGCTGGATGATGGCTCCGCCAAAAGAGCCCTTTGTTCCCAAAACGCTGGTTCCCAACACGATCCTTGAGGGAAAGGTCAGCTGGTATGGGCGTGTCTGTGCCTGCCTGCCACGCGTCGACCAGTTTACTCCCTACAGCTTTCCTCCGGAGGGCAGCTCGGGCCTTCACATGATCTGGACGGACACGCCTTGCTGGGAAACCTGCTGGAACGGCGGACACTACTATCAGGAGGCCCTGCGGAGCGAGACCATCGAATGCATCGTCGTGCAGCATCCCTGGCTGGAGAACGACTGCCTGTTTGCTGACATCATCCTGCCCGTTGCCACCCAGTTTGAAGTAGAGGACTTTGCCTGCGACGTGTTCAGCGGTCAATGGAACGGTATCTATCTTGAAGAAAGGGCAATCGACCCGATAGGAGAGGCAAAGAGCGATTACCGCTGTGTGGCCGAGGTGGCAAAGAAGCTGGAGCAGTATGGTGGCAAATACCAGGACTTGTATGAGAAGTATACCAAGGGCCGCAGCGAAGATGAGGATATACGGCTTGCCTACGAGCACTGTGGTATCGACCCGGAGCAGCACCCCTTTGAGGATTTCCTGGAGCACAAGTTCCACCTCTTTCCAACGCGTGAGGGATGGGAAGGGGATCCTGTGGGCATGAGCCGGTTCTACGAAGACCCCGAGAGGCATCCCGTCGAGACACCCACCGGCAAGCTTGAAATCTACTCGGTGCCCATAAAAGAAGCCTGGCCTGAGGACACGGTACGGGCTCCCTATCCCCAGTGGATAGAGGAGACAGACGCACACCAGGAGCGGATCTCGTCCGAGCGCGCCGGCAAGTATCCCTACCTCCTGGTGTCGAACCATCCGCGTTGGCGCGTGCACGCCGAGTGTGACGACATCACGTGGCTTCGCGAGATTCCCACCTGTAAGGTGGTGGGGCCTGATGGCTATGGCTATGAACCGGTGTGGCTGCATCCCACCGACGCGGCGCGGCACCGTATAGCCGAGGGTGATATCGTCAAGATCTTCAATGAGCGGGGCGCTGTCCTGGGAGGCGCAATCATCACGGAACGCATCATGCCGGGCGCCCTCTATCAAGACCATGGTGCCCGGGTTGACAGCATTGTCTTTGGCTATGGAACAGGGCTTGACAGAGGGGGCGCAAACAACCTTATCTGTCCCAATGCCACCACCTCAGAAAACGCCCCCGGCGAGGTGACCAACGGCTTTCTGGTTGGTGTGGAAAAGGTCGATGTGCTTGTGCTGGCCCAACAGTACCCGGAGGCATTCAATCGCAAGTTTGACCCAGCTGCCGGGCTTGTTGCCAGAGCACGGATTATCGAGGAGGCCTGACTGAAACACTTTGTCATTGATGTTGCAAAGTGCAACGGTTGCTATAGCTGCCAGATTGCCTGCAAAGACGAGCACTGTGGAACAGACTGGAGCCCGTATGCAAAGCCCCAGCCCGAGACCGGCCAGTTCTGGCTCAGGATAGACGAGAAAACTCGAGGCCAGGTGCCGGTTGTACGCCTCTCCTATACTCCTGTACTCTGTGGCCATTGCACGAGCGCTCCCTGTGTCGCGGCAGCAGAGGCCGCCGGTAAGCCGGGGGCAGCATATCGTCGAAATGACGGTCTCATCATCCTTGATCCCGCCTTTGCCGGGGATGAGGCACTTGCCGCAGCACTGGTAGCGAGCTGTCCGCTGGGTGCCATCTACCTCAACAAAGAACGTGCCCTCGCTCAGAAATGTACCGGTTGCGCCCATCTGCTTGACAATGGCTGGAGTGAGCCCCGTTGCTGTGACGTATGCCCAACGGGCGCATTGCGCTATGGGGAGGTGTCAAGGGAGGATACCCTGTTGGCGCAGGCGGAAACACTTGAGCCCCTGGAAGGACTGGGGTCAAACAGCTACTATCTCAACCTCCCCAAACGCTTCGTTGCGGTGACGGCGGTGGATTTTGAGGCAGACGAGGTGCTGATAGGCGCAGTGGTTACGCTGCGAAACAGCGCCGGAGGCCTGGTGCGAGAGCAGGCCACCGATGACTTTGGCGATGTCCTATTCAACCAGATGCCGGCTGAATGCTACCAGGTGGAGATAGTCATGCCGGGCTACACGGCCCTGACGACGGAGGCAGACGCGCGCCAGAAGGATATCGTGCTGGGCGATCTTGGCTTAGAGAGGCTGTGAGACATACATCCCTGCCCGTCTGGGAGCGCGCGGTCCAGATCATAAAGCAGTCGCTTCCTACCTGAAAGCGTCCCTGCCCGTCTGGGAGCGCTCTCTTGCCCGAGCAGACCCCCACTGTCATTGCGGGAGAGAGGAACGGGTATCAGAGGGCTGCCGTACCCTGAAAGGCCTCGATAACCCCTCGTAAGGCCCCGTGGATGTCTCCTTGGAAAACACCGCCGTGGTAAGCCACCACGGTGCGTATCGGCAGACTCAACAGCTGTTCCAGCGAGGCATAGGCCCTCGTTAAATCCTCGGCAAACTGCGGGAGCGGGCCGATGAGCCTGCCGTCGGCCACCACCAGGCCGTCCCCGGGGATGAGCGTGCGGGAATGCTCCGCATACAGCATGATGTGCCCCGGGGTATGGCCGGGGGCATGCAATACGCGCACAGGGCCTACGACATCCCACACAAGCTCGTCTCCAGCATTAAGCAGGTGATCCACCTCAAAGACGCTGGCGGCATAGCCACTTCGGGCCTCGTCTATGAAGCGCTTGCGGCCGGGTGAGGCGGCCTCGTAGTCCGCCTCGTCGCTGGCGAGCTTGAGCGGCTTTTGCAGACCGCTCATAAAGGGTGCGTCATCAACATGGGCCCAGATCTGTACACGGGGTGCCAGCTCGCGGATACCGTTGACACCTCCGATATGATCGAGATCCTGATGCGTGAGTACAATCTGTCCGATATCGGCAAGGGCGCAGCCGCTTGCTCGCAGGGCAGCCTCCAGGGGGCCCATCATACCGGGAAAACCGGTATCTACCAACGCGTAGCCCGTCTTTCCACCCAGAACTACCGGATGCAGGCAATCGCGTGCGTCAGCTATCTCCAAGACCTCTATGCCGTGCGCCACCTTAATGAACCATCACCTCGCATAACGTAGTCTGCTGTGCCTAGGGAAGCGATGATTAATCATTGCACACCATCTTTCGGCCAGTTTGCCCCATCTCTGCCCATACGCATGACGCCATTACCGCAAGTAGTGGCATCACGCGCACGAACAGACCTGAGGCAAGCTGACTCGAAATATGATGTACAAGCATTAATCATCGCTTCCCTAGAGTGTAGCACCTCGTGCCCGGCAGAGCTGAGGGCAGCCCGCATCACCCTGCCCCTTGCCCTTGGCTGCGCTGCTCGCTGTTGCATCACTTGACTATGAGGATCTGCTTTCCCTTGTCCTCCAGCCTGGCAGACAGCTCACTCACCTTTCCATAGGTCATGACAGCCGCCTGACAGTGCTGGACACAGCTGGGCTGCTTTCCCTTTTCCACGCGCGCGGCGCAGAGGGTACATTCATCGGTCAGTACGGGGATGTAGTCAAACTGCCAGCTGTCTCCCTCGATGTGCCAAGGGCCTATCTCATTGACGACGATGCCATTGCGTCCCTGGGGAAAGTCGTATTCCACACGGCAGGCCATCTCGCAGGTATGGCATCCGGTGCAGTATTCGTAATCAATCAGGATTGCGTAACGTGCCATGCTTGTCCTCCTTTATGCTTTTGTTGTAGTTGATCCTTCATCTTCGTTTCCTGTACGTCAGAGTTCTGTCAGTGGTATGCTCAAAGCAACACCCGCAATGGCTGTCAGGGCTTTCTCACCAACACCCGCAAGGCTGTGTGCTTGAGCATCGACACGCTTCAGGCAGTGGTACACAGGGGTTGCAACAATCTGTGCCTACGCATGTGCCTGCGCATCTTCAGCCTTGTAAAAGGTGGCTATCAGGCTTCGGTAGTTTGTGCCAAAGCCAGACTTGCCCGCTTCCCAGGGGATGAGGTTGTTGACCGCCATGTCCCACAGGCCAAACAGGCCGTCGGCCTCCGCCGCCGGTGCCTCGGGCAGCCACCATCCGTGATCGGTATTGATGAGACGGGCGTCGCTCAAGGTGGGCGCAATCTTGACCCTGCGCTTGCAGCGACCGCGATGATTTTCTACCCAGACCCAGTCGCCCTCTTTAACACCCTCTTTGGCGGCTGTTTCCGGATGGATCTCAATGAGGGGATCGGGGCGCATGGCTCGAAGCCTCGGTATCTGCCGGTGCTCTGAATGGAACGACGGCCAGTTACGGGCACCGGTAGTGAGGATGTAGGGATACTGCTCTGCCAGATCCGGCAGGGAGTACTGGCTTTCCGGCTCTTCGAAGTACGGCAGCTCGGGCAAGCTGATGTTTCTGTAGTAGTTACTCCACAGCTCGATGCGCCCGGTAGGGGTATTGAAACCGACCTTG
>JAIRZP010000177.1 GCA_031267175.1 Coriobacteriales bacterium
CGGCAGATCAGAGGCGTGTGGCAACCCCGGCCCGGGCACGGGCGGCCGGTGCGGACTATCTCGTTATCGGCAGACCGATTACTGAGGCAGCAGACCCGTTGGGAGCTTTTGAAGCCATAACGGAGGAGATGAAGCCATGACTGATCAGCTGAGCACACCCCAAACCGCGCAGACCACAGCTTCCGGCAAACTGACCACAGCCTCCGGCAAACCTGAGACGGTTCCCAGTAAAATGGAGACGGCTCCCAACCCACAGAAGGAAGTGACCTGTGAGCACGAGAACCTGACCGACGAGCAGATCCTCTCCGCCTTTGAGGACAGTGGTGCGCTCTGTCAGGGGCACTTCCGGCTCACCAGTGGCCTGCACAGCGATACCTATATCCAGTGCGCACGCGTCCTGGAACATCCCCGTCTCACGCAGGACCTCGCCCTTGAGGCCGCCTCACGCCTGCCGCACAGTCTCCTTCCCGTAGATCTCGTGGCCGCTCCCGCGGTGGGAGGCATTCTCTTTGGCTTTGCGCTGGCCGCGGCGCTGGACTGCGACCTCATATTCAGTGAGCGGGTCGAGGGGGTCATGGCGCTCCGCCGCTCCTTTGCCATTCCCCAGGGGGCACGCGTGCTCGTGGCAGAGGATGTGGTGACCACCGGCGGCTCGGTACACGAGCTTATCGCACTGGTTAACGCGGCCAAAGCGCAGGCTGTTGCCGTCGTGTCTCTGGTTGACCGGGGCAAAAAACCGGATTTTGGCAGCCCTTACTTCCCGCTTATCACCCTCAAAACCCCCTCTTGGCGGCCGGAAGACTGCCATTTATGCAAGTCGGGAGAAAAAATTACGATTCCGGGGTCGCGAGACCTTGCCAAGAGCGAAAAGAACCCATAAGATATACAGGTCACTATTCGGATAAGGAGAAACTATGCCTCTACCTAAACTAACGCCCGAACAACAGAAAGAAGCCTTGGCCAAAGCAGCAGCAGCCCGCTCCGCGCGTGCAGAGTTGCGTTTGAAGGTCAAGAACGGAGACATCAAGGTCGCCAAGGTGCTGCAGATGACCGACGATCCCGTGGCCTCCAAGATCAAGGTATCGACTCTGCTTGAGTCTCTGCCTGGCTACGGCAAGGCCAAGGTGGCCAAGCTGATGGACGAACTGAAGATCGATCCGTCCAGGCGCGTCAAGGGTCTCGGGGATGTGCAGCGCAAATCCCTCATTGATTACTTTAGCGAGTGACGCTCGACCTCAACCAAAAGAGCAAAAGAAACCAAGGTAACCTCTTTGTCGTCTCCGGCCCGTCTGGTGTTGGCAAGGGGACCTTGGTTTTTGCGGCGGTTAAAGCCCTGCCCGATGTGGCTTTGAGCGTCTCCGCCACGACCCGCGCCCCCCGTCCCGGGGAGGTCGATGGTGTTACCTACCACTTCAAGAGCGATGCCGAGTTTGATGAATTACTCGGGCATGGCGGGCTTTTGGAGTGGGCCGAGGTGCACGGCAGGCGCTACGGAACCCTTACGAGCGAGGTGCGCACGGCGCTCGATGAAGGCCGGGATCTCATCCTCGAGATAGATCCTCAGGGCTGTGAGCAGATACAGCGTCAACTTCCCGAGGCCTTCTCGATATTCATCGCGCCCCCCTCCCTTGCCGAACTCAGGAAACGCCTTGAGGGCCGGGCAACCGAAGACGCGGATTCCATTGCGAGGCGGCTTGAGACGGCAGAGGTGGAGATGCGCATGCAAAACCGCTATAATGTGGTCATAGTCAACGATAACCAGGCTCTGGCAACGCAGGAGTTGCTTGCAATACTTGCCCGCCGTCGCGGCGAGCAGGCGTACACCGCGACTGAGCCAGGCAATGATAGCTGAGAAGGAGCACCCATGTCACTGATGCAGCCACCCATAGACGAATTACTGGAAAAGACCGAGAACGATAAGTTCCTGCTGTGCGTTGTTGCCTCGGAGCGCGCGCGGGACATCAACGACATGATGCGTGGCCAACGCGACAGGGCCAAGGTGCTCAACTCTGCCAATCAGATTGCACAGCTGGCCGGGCGTAAACCACTCTCCCTCGCGATGGAGGAGATAGAGCGTGGCGAGATAAGCTATAACAGGACCAAGTTCCACAATCTGGAGCTTACTGAGGGTATTTTGGAGGATCTTGCCGAGGACGGCAGCTCCGAGATACTGAGCAGCCTCGATGCCCTTGACACGCTTGACGCCCTTGATACGCTTGCTGCTCCCGAGGCGCTTGAGGCCCTTGACACGCTTGATGCCTCTGACACGCCTGACACGCCTGAGGTTGCTGAGGTTCCCGAGATAGCCCTTGAGGTGGATCTTGAAGCGGAGGGCGACCCTGAGCCTGAATCCGAGTCTGAAACTGCATAAGCATCTTGAGCAGGTTCGTCGTTCTGGTACATTATCACGAGCTTGGCCTCAAGGGGAGAAACAGGCCGAGTTTTGAGCGTCAGTTAATCAGGAATATCACGGCCGCGCTTGAGGCGGCCACGCTCGTTGCCGAGATAACGCGTACCTCCGGGCGCATACTCGTGTATCCCTCCGACTATGCAGCAGGCATCGCCGCGCTCGGGGTGCTCACAAAGATACCGGGCGTGGCACGGGTCTCTCTCGGAGAGAGGGTGGCCGCTTCTCTCGTCCTCATCAATGCCGCCGCGCTCAGGGCCCTGGAGCGTAGCGAGCCCTTTACCAGTTTTAAGGTGGCTGCCCGGCGGGCCAACACCGACTTTGCGCTGGACAGCATGACGCTCAACCGCGAAGTGGGTTCGTATCTCATGGAGCATACCGAGGGCAAGACGGTCCGGATGAAGGAGCCGGATGTTACCGTAAGGCTGGAGGTCATCAAGAACAGGGCCTACCTGTATGCCGTGAGCGAGCGGGGGATAGGGGGGCTCCCGGTGGGCACGGCCGGCAAACTCATCTGCCTGCTTTCGAGCGGCCTTGACTCGCCCGTTGCGGCCTGGCAGATGATACGGCGGGGTGCCGAGGTGGTGGGCCTGCACTTTTCCGGCGCTCCCGAGACGCCTGACAGCTCGTCATACCTGGTCCGTCGGATTGCCGGTGCGCTTGAGCCCTTCGGCGGCCTCTCCGCGCTCTACGTCGTGCATTTCGGCGGCCACCAACGTCAGATTGCCCTGGCTGTGCCCGAGAAGCTCAGGATCATCTTCTACCGTCGCCTGATGTTTGCGGTGGCCTCCGCACTTGCCCTTCGCATTGGCGCAAAGGGCCTCGTCACCGGTGAGTCGCTGGGGCAGGTGGCCTCACAGACCCTCGACAACATCGTAGCGGTGGACGTGGTAGCTACTCTGCCGGTGCTCAGACCCCTCATAGGCACCGACAAGCAGGAGATCGTCGAGAGGGCCGAGCAGCTCGGCACTTTTGCAATCTCCACGGAGAGCACCGACGACTGCTGCACGCTCTTCATGCCACGCAACCCCGAGACGCACGCGCGTCTGAGCGAGGTGGAGGCGCTCTGGCAGGAGCTCCCGCATGAGCTGTGGGTCGAGGAGATACTCAGAGTTTTGCTGCCGTAGGGCTGGAGTTTGGGGAAGTTAAGCGCGGGTTTATCCGCAGTTAATCGCCAGTTAAGAAGCTCGCTGTACCATTGCCTTCTACAAGCGCGGGCGGGGTTTGAGCGAACACTGCCTGCTACCATCAACCTGAGGAGGCATAATGGCGGGAGGCGTCGGTTCGTTTATCACCGGTCTGGAGGGCATGAGTTTTGTCGAGGGGCTGAGCGACCGGCTCAGGGTGCCACCGCAGAGGGTGGTGAAGATCGCAGGCATCCTGCTCGGCCTGCTCGTGGTGATTGCCTTTGCTGCGGTTGTCTTTCAGGGCGGAGGGTCATCGGGGGAGACCCTGGAGATTGAGACGGGCAGCTCCCGCGCGCAGCTCTCCACCGAGTTTGATGAGGAGCCCGCTCCGGCCCCGGCTGAGACAGAAGCGGCAACAGCGGTGCCCCTGGTCGTGGTCTACGTCACCGGTGCCGTGGCAAACCCGGGGCTTTACTCACTCACTGGCAATGATCGCGTGGGCGATGCGGTACAGGCAGCCGGCGGCATGACCCCCGAGGCGGCCCAGGCAGTGGTCAACTTTGCCCAGCAGCTCGTTGACGGCATGCAGATACACATCCCCCGCACCGACGAGGTCAACAGCGATACGCCGGCTGCCACAGCCGCAGGCAGTTTGGCAGGCGGAGTGGCAGGCAGCGGAGCAGTGCCCGATCAATCCACCGATTTGGGAGGCGCCTCGGCCCTGGTCAACATCAACACGGCGGACTCCGCCGCCCTGCAGACGCTCGATGGGGTGGGACCGGCGACCGCGCAGAAGATCATCGACTATCGCAGTGCGCACGGCGCGTTCCAAAGCAAGGAGGACCTCAAGAATGTCTCGGGCATCGGAGAGAAGAAGTACGCCGCCATCGAAGCCCATATAACCGTATGAAGACGCTCCGGCGGCCGGCGCTTCCCGCCCTGCTCGTACCGCTCGTGCTCTGCTGGGCAGGCATCGTGCTGGCAGCGGAGCTTGCCTATCGGGGCTTTGATCTCTCTCCCGTGCTGCCGTTTCTGGTGGCCGGCGGCAGTGCGCTGGCAGGGGCCTGGCTACTGCTGCGTAACCGCACGTGTGGCAAACTGAGCGAGCCGGAGCACGGGCAGGTGCAGGAAGGGCCACACAGGCAGGAACACGAGCTTGCACATAAGCAGATACCGGGGCGGGTGCTCCCGCTGCTCCTGCTCTCCCTGTTCATCTTCTCTCTCGCGCTTGCCCTGGGGACCCTCTTCTACACCCAGCTTGCCGGGCAGGCAGCAAACAGCGCTCAATACAACGGCGAGCTGGAGCTTATCGTTGTGGAGGACACGCGCCATTATCCTACGTCCAGCGGCTCCGAAGCCCTGGTACAGAGCGCGGACGGCAAAGAGGTGCGTCTGCGGATCTTCTGGAACGAGTCGGGCCTCGTGCTCGCCAAGGGCAGCCATATCAGCGCCCAGTGCAGCTTTTCCCCTCTCAGGGAGGATCAACGTTGGCTCTTTGAGCGGGGCATGGTGGGCACACTCAGCCTCTCGAATATCGTTAATACGGGCTTTTCGGACGACATCTGGGGCGCTATCGACGGCTTCAGAGAAGGCAATGTCGCACGAATCAGCAGCATGAGCGGCCAGGGCGCCGCCCTACTTGCCGGTATCCTGCTGGGATGGCGCGAGGCCCTGCAGGATTCCGCCGTGGAACAGGACTTCATCACCTGCGGCCTCACGCATCTGATAGCCGTCTCGGGGAGCCATCTGGCCGTGGTAGCCGCGCTGCTCAGCTGGTTTTTGAAGAAGCTGCCTCTGCGCCGCGGATTTGAGATAAGCGTGCTGCTTCTCGTGCTTGCCCTGTACGTGATGCTGACCGGACTCCAGCCCTCGGCCATCCGCTCTGCCCTCATGGCCGGGGTGGCAGGCTGCTCCTTTTTCGTGGGAAGGAGGGGCCACGCTCCCTCTGCGCTCGCTGCCGCCGGCCTCGCGATGCTGCTCATCTATCCGGCCAACGCCTACTCGCTCGGCTTCTGGCTCTCGGTGTGCGCGGTCATGGGCATCACCCTCTTTGCCAACCTCACTGCGCAGTGGGTCAGTACCGCCGGGCTCCTGCACAGACAGCAGAGAAGCGCTGCCCCGGCCTCTGCACAACCGAAAACCGCCGCGCCACCGTCCGCAAAAAAGCAGGGTGCCGGCCCGCTGTCCTCGGCCCTGGCCCTCACGGTTACCGCCACAGCTGCCACCCTGCCGATAGCGGTGCCGACCTTTGGCGTGCTCTCCCTCGTCGGGCCCCTCGCAAACCTCCTGGCAGGCCCGCTTATATCGGTAGCGCTGGTATTGGGTATGGTGGCCCTGGTGTTGACTCCCCTGTTTGAGCCGCTCGGGGGTCTCCTGCTGAGCCTGGCAGCCTTCCTCTGCGATATAACCGCCCAGCTGGCCGCGGTGCTGGCCAGGCTGCCGTGGGCCTCTCTGCCGCTCAAGCTGCCTCTGCTTACCGCCGCCGCCGTCGGCCTTGCCCTGGCGGCGCTCATCTACTTCCGTTGGCCTGAGCCTTCCGCAAAACAGCTGCGGGCGGGTGGTGCGGCGGCACTCGCCGTGTTCTGTCTCCTGGTGCTTCTGCTGCCACAGCTGCAGGCACCGCGCCTCGTGATGATGGACGTAGGACAGGGCGACGCGCTCCTGGTGCAGGAGCGGGGCAGCAGCATACTCATTGACACGGGCGCGTCGGACACCGCGCTCGTACACGCGCTGGCTCGTAACGGAGTCACCCGCCTCGATGCCGTCATCATCACGCATCTGGACAGCGACCACGCCGGAGCGCTCAGCAGGCTGAGAGGCCTCGTGGACGTCAGGAGCGTCTACTTTGCCCGCGGGCTCGTGGAGCACCAGGCAGACGACGAATACCTCAGAGCAGCCGCCGACCTCATGGGAGAGGGACAGGTGAGTGAGCTCGCGCACGGCGACCGCATCAGGCTCGGCGACACGCTCTCGATGGAGGTCCTCTGGCCGGAGGAAGTTGCTACCGAAGGCTCCAACGCCGAGAGCATCTGCCTGCTCCTGCGCTACGACGCGGACGGCAACGGCAGCTCCGAGCAGCAGGCCCTCCTCACCGGGGACGCCGAGAGCGCAGAGCTGGCACAGCTGCTCACGACCAATCCCGGCCTCAGTGCCGACATCATCAAGGTAGGCCATCACGGCAGCAGGGGTGCCCTCACGTCTGAGCAGCTCGCGAGCCTGTCAAGCACGGTGGCGCTCATCAGCGTGGGCGCGCATAACCGCTACGGCCACCCTACGGCAGAAACCCTCGAGATTCTTGAAGCGGGTGCGGTTCAGACCCTCAGAACCGACCAGCAGGGCGATGTCAGCTGTGTCTTCAAGGGCAACACGCTGGAGCTCAACTATGCTACCATGGTGAGCGATATACAGTGAGAAGCGCCTGGGCTGAGGTAAGGCGCAGGAGCGAGCACTCCCGCGACGGGCTTTGCAGGTCCAGGCCCAGCCGAGAGCGTTGAAGAGGATCATGGCCACAAAGGAAACACCCCTGCTCAATGCCTACCTTGTTGTGGGAACAGACGAGCTTAAGGTAGAAACCATACTCAAACGGCTCTGGGCCCGCCTGGAGAAGCTCGGCGACCTTGATTTCAACGCACAGACACTCGATGGCACCAAAGACCTGCCGCTCACCGAGCTGCTGGACATGCTGAACACGCCACCGCTGGCCGCACCCTTCAGGCTGGTCATCATCCGGGACGTTGACAGAGGCAGCAGCTCGCTCAGAGAAGCACTCACCGGCTACCTCGCAAGCCCCATGCCCACGACGATACTCGTGATGACCGCGGCCAAGCTCACCCAACAGTCGCGGCTGTATAAGGCGGTGGGCCAGCTCGGTGGCAAGGCCGTCATCGACGCCTCCGTGCGTAAGCGCTCGGAGCTGCCGGCCATGGTGCGAAAGATGGCATTGGGCTACCAGATAGGCCTGAGCCATGACGGGGCGGCCAAACTCGCCGAACTCGTGGGCACTTCGACCATCGCGCTTAACACCGAGGTCAAGAAGCTTGCGTCCTATGTGTTGGCGCTCGGAAGGAGTGAGGCCAATCTGGAGGATGTTGTCGCGGTTGTTGCCCGCTCAAACCAACCCTCCGCCTGGGATTTTGTCGATGCCTATTCCTCCCGGGACCTTCTCAAAAGCCTCGATCTCCTCAGCTTGCTGCCACGGGAATCACCGGTGAGCCTGCTCTACCTCTGCGTGACCCGCCTGAGGGAGCTGCTGATGTATACCTCGCTTGCGGCGCGTCACGACGGCAAGCTCGCAAAAACCCTGGGCAAGCCGGATTGGCAACTCCGTCGCCTCGAGTCATTGGCGCGTCGCTATAATGCCTCTGAATTGCGTGAT
The DNA here is from genome assembly GCA_031267175.1 of Coriobacteriales bacterium. Taxonomy (GTDB): domain Bacteria; phylum Actinomycetota; class Coriobacteriia; order Coriobacteriales; family UBA8131; genus WQXH01. The sequence continues at coordinate 7,910 of JAIRZP010000177.1, forward strand.
CTGCTTGCCCGCGCCGCCCGCGCCGACGCCCGTATGAAGAGCGGTGAGGACGCAACGCTGGTTTTAGAGGAGTTAATCCTGGCCACCTGCCGGTAATATGCTATGATTCTCGTGTTTCTTGCAGGAGGCAAAAGCCTGGAGTAGTGGGAGCGGTTATCTTTCAGTCACCGGTAGTAGTGGTCACGGCGCTGTCGCTTGTCGCGGTGCTCGTTGTCATGGTCTATACGCTTACGTGTTGGCGTCAGCGCAATATGATGTACTTTGCCTTTCTCACCATTGCCGTGTCCGTCAATGTTCTGGGCTACTACCTTGAGGTGACCTCCACCACGCTTGAGGCGGCCATCGTCGCCTGCAAGGTGGCCTATGTGGGTGCTCCGCTCACGGGTATACTGCTGTTCATGTTCTCCCTGGATTATTCGGACAGGATAAAGCTCAGCGGCGTAGTGCGCATCATACTCTTTGCCCTGGCGCCGGTGTTTACCGTGGCGGTGCTTATCTATCCACAATCAACGGTCTTCTATCAGGACCTTGTGTTCAGCACCGAGGGATTAACGCCCCATCTCGTTGTCAGCCCCGGGCTCCTGTATTACCCCTGCCTCATCTACGCCAGCGTGTTCACCGTGCTTGCCTTCATCAATCTGATGATAGCCTTCTTCCGTCAAAAGGACTACGAGGGCACCATCATCTTCATCGTTGCCATCTTTCTCCCGCTGCTGGTGCTGTTCTATACGACGGTCTTTGGGCTCATAGACGGGTGGAACCCGCAGCGAAGCGCCATGGTAATCTCCGTGGTCCTGCTCACCATTTATCTGGTTCGCTATAAGCAGGCGGAGTGGCAGAGCAAGGGGAGGGGGCTCGTCGTGCAGGATATGAACGACGCGTTCATCCTCCTGGACAATAAGGGTACGGTCATCGACCACAACCTCTCTGCCGAGGCTTATTTTCCCGAGCTCAAGGGGAGGCAGCGGCTCAAGCTCGCAGAGATATGGGAGTTTCCTCCCGAGAATTACACGAGCTATGCCGTGCATCAGATTGACATGCAGCGCGAAGGCATAACCCGTAACCTCAAGGTGACGACCTCTCCGCTGGTGGCCAACGGCAAGACCACGGGCACGCTGGTTGTCATCAACGACGATACGATCAACAATCAATTGATACAGGAACTCACGCGCATGGCCCGTATCGACGAGCTCACGGGGCTCAATAACCGGGCGACATTCTTTCATGAGGCCTCGCTCTCCTTTGATCTGGCACGCAGACAGAACGAGGACAGGGGCTGCGCGCTCATGATGGACATCGACTTCTTCAAGAATGTCAACGACAGCTTTGGCCACGCCTCGGGGGACGAGGTCCTCGTCTATATGGGAGCCCTGCTGCGCAGTCGGTTCCGCCGCACCGACATCTGTGGCCGTTATGGCGGCGAGGAGTTGAGCGTCTGGATGCCGGCCACCTCACTCGCGGGTGCCGTTCAGGTTGCCGAAGAAATCCGCGCTGCCGTGGAGGCCAAGGTCTTTCAGCACGAGAGCAGCTTCTTTGGCGTCACCATATCAATTGGCATAGCCTGCATGCGCCAGGCGGATACGGGAGACTTTGAGGATCTGGTAAAGAAGGCCGACGACGCACTCTACGAGGCCAAGGAAACCGGCCGTAACCGTATTCGTATGTACGGCAGTGAGACAACACCAAGGATACAGCGGGAGAACGGAAGCTGAGAGGCCACCGGGCTGTTGTGCTATATTGGTAGGCGACACGTTCGCTGTTGTTCTGTGGATACAGGTATGAGAGGATGTAGGACATTTTGGAAACAACGAGCAAAAAACTGGATGATGGCAGGCTGGAGATAACCGTCAGTCTTACGGCGGATGAGGTGCAGGAAGAAATCGACACCGCGTATAAGCAGGTCGGCAAAAACCGCATTCCCGGCTTCAGGCCAGGCAAGGCACCGCGCAAGATACTGGAGAACCACTTTGGCGGCAAGGAGTATTTTCTGGCTACGGCCAGCGATGAGTTGGTACGCATCTACACGCCGCTGGCTCCCGACGAGCTTTACCTCGTGCCCCTGTCAAGCCCCGATTTTGCGGAACTGGACCTGGCCCGCGAAGGCGAGCCCTTCAGCTTCAGCTTCAGCATCGAGGTGGCCCCGGAGCTTGAGCTGTCCTCCTATGAACCCCTTCAGATTGAGCTACCCTCCGTTGAGCCTACCGATGAAGAGATGCAGGCCCAGATCGATGTGTTGCTGGCCTATAACACGACAACGGACGAGGAGGGCAATGAGCAGAAGCCAGAGCTTACCGACGCCTGGGTCAAGGAAACCCTGGAGTTTGAGAATGTAGACGATTTCAAGGAGCGCGTGGCTGATTCTCTTCGTGAGCAGAAGGGGCGGGATATTCCCCAGCTGCGCGAGATACGCAGCACGCAGGAACTGGCCAGCCGCTTGGTAGGGGAGGTGCCGGATTCGCTTATCCGCCAGACCGAGCAGGACAATTATCGCGATTTTTTCCAGTCGCTCCAGCAGCAGCGCACGACCATGGATGCCTATCTTGAGACCTATGGGTATAGCTCGGAAGACTTCCGCGGCATCATGCACGAGCAGGCGCGGCAAAGCGCGGCCATGGCCCTTGCCCTCGATGCCCTGGCGCGTCATCTGGAACTTGTCGCTACCGAAGAGGACATCCTGGAGGAGTTTGCAAACAGCGGCGCGAAGGACCCCCAGACGCTCTACGAGAACTGGCGGAGCAACGGGCGCCTGTCCGAGATTCGCCAGGGGATCGCGCGTATGAAGGCCTATCAGCATATTCTAGATACCGTAGAGGTCTTTGAGCCGGGCATGCTGCATCCCGTTACAGAGGATGAGCCCGTGCCCGATACGAAGGAGAAGAAGGCCTCCGCAAAGGCCACAACGAAGTCCTCCGCAAAAACCAGCAAAAAGGCCTCCGCAAAGGCCTCCAAAGATGCCTCTGCAAAAGCCTCTACAAAGGAGAGCACAAAGACCCCCGTAAAGGCCGACGACACCAAAACAGGCACGAAGAAATCCTCCGCAAAAACCAGCAGGAAAGCAGACGATACCAAGAAGTCAACTTCTTCTCCTTCTAAATCTGCTAAGGTGGATAGCAAAAAGAGAAAGGTTCAGTCATGATGGAGTTCAACCCCCGTTCCGCCCTTATTCCGTACGTCATTGAGCAATCGCCCCGCGGTGAGCGCAGCTATGACATCTACAGCCGACTGCTCAACGACCGCATCGTCTTTTTGGGAGAGGCCATCGACGACCATATGGCCAACACCGTCGTAGCGCAACTGTTGCACCTCGAAAGCGAAGACCCCGACAAGGACATCTCGCTCTATATCAACTCTCCCGGTGGCGTCATTACCGCCGGCCTGGCCATCTACGACACCATGCAGTTCATAAAGTGCGACATCTCAACCATCTGCATCGGTCAGGCGGCCTCCATGGCCGTGCCGCTTCTGGCTGCCGGCACCAAGGGCAAACGCTATATCCTGCCCAACTCGCGCGTGATGATCCACCAGCCCAGCGGTGGCGCCCAGGGCCAACAGACCGAGATCGAGATTCTGGCGCGCGAGATTGCCTACGTGCGCGAGCGCATGAACGCGATCCTCGCCGAGCACACCGGCCAGACCATCCAGAAGATTAACGAGGACACCGAGCGCGACAAGTTCATGAACGCCCAAGAAGCCAAGGACTACGGCATCGTTGACGAGATCTTCATACATCGCGGCGAGAAGTCCCCAGAAAAGCCTCACAAGGCGAAAGACGCTTCCGATGAGCAATGACCTGATTGGTTTTGGAGAGAGTGATATTCTGGAGGTTCGCTGCAGTTTCTGCGGCAAGACCCAGGATATGGTGCATAAACTGATTGCCGGCCCTGCCGTGTTCATCTGCGATGAATGCATTCATCTGTGTGGTGAGATGCTGCAGGATGATCCCGCAGAGCGCCAGCTCAAGGAAATACTCGACGAGATTGAGTCGGACGCAGGTCTGGTATCGGGCCTTGCGCCCGGCTTGAAGAAGCTGCCCACCCCGGCAGAGATACACCAACAGCTCTCACACTACGTCATCGGGCAGGAGCTTGCCAAGAAGGCGCTGAGCGTGGCTGTCTACAACCATTACAAACGCGTCTCGCTCGGCGAGTCCACCACGGACGATGAGGTCGAGTTGGCCAAGAGCAATATCATGCTTGTGGGACCTACGGGCTGCGGCAAGACGCTCCTGGCCCAGACCCTGGCGCGTATCCTGCAGGTACCCTTTGCCATTGCCGATGCCACGGCCCTCACCGAGGCCGGCTACGTAGGCGAGGACGTCGAGAATATCCTGCTCAAGCTCATTACCGCCGCAGACGACGACATCAAAAAGGCCAGCGTCGGCATCATCTATGTGGATGAGATAGACAAGGTCGCCCGTAAGGCCGAGAACCTCTCCATCACCCGTGACGTCTCCGGCGAGGGCGTACAGCAGGCCCTGCTCAAAATAATCGAAGGCACTGAGGCATCCGTTCCCCCGCAGGGTGGCCGCAAGCATCCGCATCAGGAGCTGCTCAAAATAGACACGACCAACATCCTCTTCATTCTGGGCGGTGCCTTCGTAGGCCTCGACAAGATAGTTGCCGACCGCATCGGACGCAAGGGCGTCGGCTTTGCGGCAGAGATCAACAAGCGTCTCGAAAAGAACAGCTCCGAGGTGCTGGCAAAGACCCTGCCGGAGGATCTGCACAGCTATGGCATGATCCCCGAGTTCATCGGGCGCATTCCCGTCATCTGTGTGGTGGACGAGCTCAGTGAGGACGACCTGGTGCGCGTGCTCACCGAGCCCAAGAATGCCCTCGTCAAGCAGTATGAGCGCATGTTTTCGTTTGAAGACGTGGCGCTCAGCTTTACCGACAGTGCGCTCGCGGAGATCGCGCGCGAGGCCCACGAGCATGGCACCGGCGCGCGCGGACTCAGGGCCATCTGTGAACGCATCCTCCTCGACAGCATGTACGAACTGCCTGACAACGAAAACATCGTGGAGGTCCTGATTACGCCGGAGGCGGTACGCGGCGAGAGCAAGCCGACCATGGTGCTGAGGTCAAAATCGCGCTCAAAGGCCAGCTGATGCAGGAGCTTCCTCGCAACTACGAGCCTTCTGTGATTGAAAAGGAGCTCTTCAAGAGCTGGGCCGATGCCGGGTACTTTGACCGCTCTGCCGCGGGCTTTGCAAACCCCGAACTCCCTCCCTACACCATCGTCATACCGCCGCCCAATGTTACGGGCGTGCTGCATATGGGGCATGCCCTCAACAACACCTTGCAGGACATCCTCGTCCGCACCGCAAGGATGAAGGGCCGGCCGACCCGCTGGATAGTCGGCACGGACCACGCCGGCATCGCCACCCAGAACAAGGTAGAGCAGAAGTTTACCGAGGAGGGCCTCACGCGGTTTGATGTGGGGAGAAAGGCCTTTGTCGAGGCCTGCCAGGAGTGGCGGCAGAGCTACGGCTCTGTCATCATCGAGCAGCTCAAGTCCATGGGCTGTTCGTGTGACTATGCCCATGAGCAGTACACGATGGATCCGGACTACGCGCGAGCCGTCCGCAGGGTCTTTGTGGACTGGTACAACAAGGGGCTGGTGTATCGGGGCCATCGCATCATCAACTGGTGCCCGCGCTGCACCACGGCGCTCGCCGACGACGAGGTCGAGCACCACGAGGAGTGCGGCTCGCTCTGGTACCTCCGTTACCCCCTCTCCGAGCCGATGGCGGACAGGGAATATATTGTGGTAGCCACCACCCGGCCCGAGACGATGCTTGGCGATACGGGCGTGGCCGTCAGCCCCGACGATGAGCGGTATGCGGCCCTGCTTGACTCCGGCGCTACGATACTCCTGCCCCTCATGGAGCGGGAAATACCGCTCTTTGCCGACGACTACGTGGATCCCGCCTTTGGCACGGGAGCGGTCAAGGTCACGCCGGCCCATGATCCCAACGACTTTGCCATGGGAGAGCGGCACGGCCTGGAGCAGATCAACATCTTTGACGAGCACGCGGTGCTCACCAGCGCGGCAGGCCGTTTTGCCGGCCTCACGCGGGAGGAGGCACGCGAAGCCGTGGTGCAGAGCATAGAGGAACTCGGCCTGCTTGAGAAGGTCGAGGAACACCAGCATGCCGTGGGGCACTGCTACCGCTGCGATACCACGATAGAGCCCTGGCTCTCCGAGCAGTGGTTCGTGGCCATGAAGGAGCTTGCAGCACCGGCCCTGCAGGCGGTCAGGAGCGGGGCCGTGCGCTTTTATCCCAAACGCTGGGAGAACACTTACTTTCACTGGATGGAGAACATCCGAGACTGGTGCATCTCGCGCCAGCTCTGGTGGGGGCATCGCATCCCCGTCTTTTATTGGAGCTCCTGCGGGTGGGTGGGTGCGTCGGAGCACGACCTGATACTCTGCCCCGCCTGCAACGGCAAACTTGAGCAGGACGAGGACGTCCTCGACACCTGG
>JAIRZP010000208.1 GCA_031267175.1 Coriobacteriales bacterium
TCAAACACGGAGCCCAGTACCACGGCGCCTCACTCCTGCTCAAAAGCGAGCCGGACAAAGGCACGCAGATTACCGTGGTGTTTCCGAGGTAGATGAGACTTGCACTTTCGCAGAATCGATAGAGATTCTGCTAGGTGGGGGGGTGCAGATCCTTGGGGGAATAGTTGCATTTCCCGGTTCTTCACTCCGTAAGCAATTCAGCCAACATGCTACCGGAATCCACTTTCCCTCGATATTCTCATCCAGATCAATGTCAAGCCGATAGACCTTTCCGGTTCCGGCCTCAGTTCCCGTCAGCCTGTTCTCCGGGCTGCAGCCAGCTATGGCCAGTGCTGTGGCTGACGCTGCAGCGGCCTGGACAAAGCGGCGACGGCTGATTGAGCTGCTCCTGCCCTGCGAGATGGCCTGTCTGTTTCTGCCCTCCATATACTCTTCCTCCTCTTCCTTATACTCTGTATCCTGATACGTAGCAACCGGTTATTCGGCTTATCCGTATTGTGTTCGACCGCCCTGAAAGGCACAACGGATGTAGTGTTTCTCAAATCTTACGTTATCGTAATAAAGCCGGTGGAGTATTTGCCTCGATTGCGTCAAGCCCTTTTGCCTCCCCAAAAAATTCCAGCCAAGCACTGGACACGGCTCCGGACTGTGGTATCATAGCTCTACACCGTTGATGAGGAAGTAAGGTCTGCGGCGCGCTCACAGAGAACCGGCGATGCTGAGAATCCGGTAGCAAGCGAACAGACAAATGGACCTCGGAGGGCCAGAGAGAACTCTGCATTGCGTGGTGCAGAATGCATGCCGCAGACAGTATCCCTGGACGGGAGTTCCCGTTATAGAACAGGAGCGTGTTAGCGCTTCATGAGTGGCTGGCTGTATGCTGGCAAGCGAGGTGGCACCGCAGGAGTCTTTTCTCCGACCAATAGTCGGAATATCCAGAGCTCTTGTCCCCGCATCACAGATGTGGAGGCATGGGCTTTTTTGTATGCTCAGACAGGGCTCAGGTCTCCAAAGTATCGGGCAGAACGCCCGGTAAAGCCAACGGGTTGGCGCATCTGTTTTGTATGGGTGCGGAGCGATACGGATTTGTACCGCTCAATACACACAAAGCAGACGAGCTGGACCCACAACCGAAAGGAGACCTTATGTCAACCACTATGAGCAAAGGAAGTGCCCCCAGCAACACCAGCAGTACCCGCAGTACCCGCAACACGAGCGACCCCTATAAGTACTATCTGGACGAAAGCGAGATCCCTACGGCGTTCTATAACGTCAGGGCAGATATGCAGACGGAGCACGCTCCCATCCTCCATCCGGGCACGCTCAAGCCCGTTGTGCTCGCCGACCTGGAGCCCGTGTTCTGCACAGAGCTGGCCCGTCAGGAATTGAACGACAGCGATCGGTTCATCGACATCCCCGGCCCGGTGCTGGACTTCTACCGCATGTATCGCCCCTCCCCTCTGGTGCGAGCCTACTATCTGGAGAAAGCCCTGGACACCCCCGCCCGGATCTACTATAAGTACGAGGGCGGCAATACCTCGGGCTCGCACAAACTCAACTCGGCCATCGCCCAGGCCTACTATGCCAAAGAGCAGGGGCTCACCGCACTCACCACCGAGACCGGGGCCGGCCAATGGGGCACCGCCATGGCCATGGCCTGCGCCTACTTTGACCTGGGCCTCAGCGTCTACATGGTCAAGGCCAGCTACGAGCAGAAGCCCTATCGCAAGACCATCATGCAGTGCTATGGCGCCTCTGTCTCTCCCTCACCGTCTGACACCACGCGCATTGGGCAGAAGATGCTGGAAAACGATCCGGAGAGCTACGGCTCACTGGGAACCGCTATCTCAGAGGCGGTGGAGGTGGCACTGGATCATAACAGCACCACGCGCTATGTGCTGGGCTCGGTGCTGAACCAGGTGCTGCTCCATCAATCGATCATCGGGCTCGAGTCCAAGGCCGCGCTGGACAGACTCGAGGTATACCCCGACCTGCTTATCGGCTGCGCGGGGGGCGGCTCCAATCTCGGCGGCCTGATGGCGCCCTATATGGCCGACCGCCTGGCGGGACGTGCCGCGCCCCATTTTATCGCCGTGGAACCGGCCTCGTGCCCCTCGCTCACCCGCGGGCGCTTTGCCTACGACTTCTGCGACACCGGCGAGGTCACACCGCTCGCAAAGATGTACACGCTCGGCCATGACTTCATACCGGCACCTTCCCACGCCGGCGGCCTGCGCTATCACGGCATGAGCCCCATCCTCTCGCAGCTCTATCACGATGGCTTTTTGGATGAGGCGCGCGCCGTGGAGCAGACCGAGGTGCTGGCCGCCGCCCTGCTGTTTGCCCGAAGCGAAGGAACCCTGCCGGCGCCCGAAAGCGCCCACGCCATACGCGTAGCCATAGACGAGGCTCTCGTATGCAGGGAGACTGGCGAGGAAAAGACCATCCTCTTTGGCCTCACCGGCAACGGCATGCTGGACCTTGCCGCCTACGAGCAGTATCTGGACGGTACGATGACCGATTTCATTCCCTCCGACGAGGATCTGGCGCGCGGCTTTGCCTCCATCCCGTCTCTGCCGGGTATCCAGTAAGGGCCTGCCGCGCACTAAGGAACTTGCCGAGGCCAAGGCTCTTGATCGCGAAAGCCAGTTCTACTGGGAGTTTGT
>JAIRZP010000216.1 GCA_031267175.1 Coriobacteriales bacterium
AGAAACCACGTTCAGCTTCTTCTTTGCCGGAACCGTGCTGCTTGCTCTGCTTGGCCCCAACCTCTATCTGAGGTTGTACACGAGGATTACACCGCAAAGGCTCTACGGCAGCTGCCTCATTATCATCCTCGTGTCCGGCGTCCTGGTTGCTACGGTTGGGTGGATGAGCCCCTGGGCCTTCTTCCTGAGTTTTCTCTGGGTTCCCTTTGCCAACTCGATAGCGCGCCCCGCTATTACCGCCCTGCTCCTGGAGCAACACGAGGGAGACGCGGGCACGCTCTCTGCCCTGATAAACTTTGGGCTCTATCTCCTGGGCCTTTTGGGAATGGTGGCTGCCTCTGTAGCACAGGGCAACTACGTGCTGTCACTCGGCGTTGTCATTATCGTCTTTGCTCTCCTGTCGCTCAGCATCTTCCTTGTGCTCCTGCGCTCAAAGATTCCTGTGAAGGGCCTGGACACCCTACCTGAGTAACCGCGCCTGTAGGGGACGGCGTCCTCGACGTCCCGCAACATGAGACATCGGCGACGGGACACGGAAGCGCGGAGGCTGCCGCATCAATCCTGGCTCAATGAACCTCTTCCCAATTGGCCGTGGTTACTTGCTACACTGGGTATGTCGCCCGTCGAAAGCGTGACTACCCAAATCGCCTGCCTGAAAGTGCCGGAGTTCCGCAGCAAGTTGCCTTTACCAGATACTCTGCTGAGCAGCCACAACGCAGAGCTCTCCTACTACTGTATACACCGGGTGCTCGGCCTCATCGATGATGTGCTCTCCAAACGGCAGCAACCACTTGGAGAGATGCCGTGCCCAGAACTCTTCACAGAGCGCACTGTTGTGCTGCATAGCCTGCACATCCCGCTCCAGAGCTTCTGCTCCTGCTGCCCCTTCTGCTCCTGAGGATCCTCCTGCACTGAGTTGCGCCCTCTGCCGGAGCAGAAAACCGGCAAACTCCAGCTGGGTCGCAACATGGTCTCCCGATTCATTGAACTCAGCCGAACGCACAAGACCCGCCTCGCGATAGAGCCGCTCGGCATCGAGCGCTGCCGCGTTGACAAACAGTACGGGCCGCTCCCCTCTCCTGCCCTGCAGCTCATACAAAAACAGCGACTCGTATATCCCGATGACCGGACGCTCCGGGTGGGTAAAGAGCCGGGTGTACTCCGCACGCACCAGTCTGAGCAGCTGCTCTTCAGCAAGGTCGCTTATCTCAAAAGCCGTAGCGAGCTGTAGCACGCTCTCACGCTCAGAAGAGTGCTCAGAAGAGTGCTCACAGGAATCAAGCTCGACGAGGATCTGGGCAACATCAGCGGCCAGACTGCCATCGGCAAGCCCAGAGACAAGCTCGCGAGAAGGCAGGTGAAAGAAGAGCGCGAGAAGCTGAAACAGATCCGCACAGGCAACGAAGGGCTCGGCCTCGCCGCAGTAAGCGTCGAGCCCCCGGGAACTCTTGCCTCTCATGGTCACTCCCTTGTCCTTGTCCACGCGCTCTCCCGCCACTCGCCCTATCTTATATAGAGCGTGCTGGGGTAGGTGCCCCTATCCTCAAGGAGCGAGAAGGTCTGCTTGCCCGCGATGAACTCAGAGATCTCGCTTTGAGGATCTTCGAGGTCTCCCCATACGCGGCACCTGGCGAGGCAGAGCTCCATGCAGGCAGGCTCTGCGTCGCGCGCACGACGATGGGCGCAGAGATCGCACTTCTCAGCCGTAAGCGCCACGTGCGCGGGAGCGTCCTCATCCCCGAGCGGAAAGTCGGTCTGGTATTCCGGCTCCTCGTAATTGAAGCTACGGGCATTATAGGGGCAGGCAGCAAGGCAGAGCTCGCAGCCGTTGCAGATCTCCGCGTCGATGACCACTATTCCGTCGGTCTCCTTCCAGGTGGCACCAACCGGACACACCTCTACACAGGCCGGCTTGTCGCACTGTTGACAGGCCGTGGGCACAAACCCCAGGGAGAGATCGCCCGGATAGGTGCCGGTGGCAGCCTCGCTGTCCTGTCCATTGTTCATGTCAACGCGGTTCCACCATATGCCATTGGGCAGGTTATTGTTGGACTTGCACGCAACCGCACAGGCCTTGCACCCAATGCACTTGCTCACATCTATTGCCATTGCCAATTTCATGGTGTCCTCCTCTCTATGCCTTTGCAACTTCTACGAGACAGTCGTTGAAGCCATTGCTGTTAACCAGGTCGTTATACGCGGTGGAGGGGAGCGTTGCGTAATGTCCCTCGATATAACGCTCCTTGTTGCTTGCTCTCACGGTCTCTACAAAGCCGGGACGCACCGCGGGGTTGACGCGCGCCTTGACCACCATGTAGCCACGGTCGTTTAACACGCGCACCTCGTCGCCGTTGGCGATACCTCTCGCTTCAGCGTCAGCAGGGTTGATGTCGAGCATAGGCTCGGGAAAGAGTTCCTCAAGCCACGGCGAATAGCAGAACATGGTGTTGACGCGTGCCTTGTCGCGATAGGTCATGAGCGTGAGCGGATACTTCTCGTAAAGCGGATTGGTGGGCCAGGCCTCGGAGGGTGCCTCCCAATGGGGCAGAGCCAGAAGCCTCTCATCCAACACCTGCCCGTAGGGGATCATCGGTGCCACATTCTCAATGTAGAACTCTGCCTTGCCCGTGGGAGTCGGAAGCGTATAGTTCTCTCCAAAAACAAAGTCGTCTGGCAGCACCTGGATGCTCTTCTCCTCCTTGAGCGCGTCCCACGAAAGCCCGAGCTCCGCGGCTCCCTCGTTATCCAGACAGATACTGTGGAAGTCGTCCGCCGTCATGTTCATGATGTCCTCAAGGCCCATGCCAGCTCCGAGCAGGTTGGCGATGTCGATGTCGCTCTTGGACTCATACAGGGGAGCTATGGCTTGCTCGCTGATACGCACCGTGGGCAGGACCGAGGGATAGAAGGTCTCTACCTCAAACCAGTGCGGCGAGGGCAGCACCAGATCGGCCATCCGCACGGTGTCGCTCATGACCGAGTCAACCACGACAACATGGTCAAGCGTATCAATGAACTGCATCCAGGCATTGCGGTCGGGCAGCGAAGCACAGGGATTGCTCATATAGCTAAAGAGGCATTTAATGGTGAGGGGAAAGCCCATCCACTGCCCTGTTTCAAGCACGTTCCCCACCTGCTGGGAATAGAGGGTAAAGCCCTGCTGGGCTCCCTCAAACATCATCGCGGCACCCACGTTGACGCCGGTGATGCCCATGTTGGCCTGCATGGAACCGTCCACACTGGCACCTGGCTTACCAAAGTTGCCGGCAACAAAGGCCATGGTAAACATGGCATGATAGGGCCACGGGCCCTGCACCCAGTGATCCATGCCAAAGCCGGGATAGTTCATCGTGGGACCGTCGGCATAGACGCGAGCGACCTCCCGGATGAGCTCAGGGTCGAGTTCGCACAGATCGGCGGCCTTTTCTACGGTCCATTCCGCGATGCGCTCACGCAGCAGGGTGTAGGCGGTCTTGACGGCAACGCCCTCGACCTCAAAGCTGCCCTCGATAACCGGGCCTGCTATCTCGTCGCGACTGCCGTGCACGCCATCGGCTCCCATTACAACGATGGGATTGCTGCCGTCGTCTACCTCGGCCTGCTGAGAAGCCGCACCATCGAGCGTGAGTCCCGCTCCCGCGTCTCCGGCTTCTGCCAGGCCGATGTCGCTGTAGCGGAGGTACTTTCCGTCGCTTTCCTTGACGAGGAAGGGTGCCACCGTACCTTTGGTGAGATACTCAACGTCGGCAAGCCCCTCATCGATGATGACATTGGTCATGGCCATGTAGAGCGCGGCGTCCGTGCCGGGGCGTAGCGGCACCCAGATGTCGGCCTTTGAGGCAGCCACCGTGTAGTTGGGATCGACAACGACAAGTTTGGCGCCCTTTTCCTTTGCGGCCAGCACATACGACCACTTGACGTGGTTGGACGTGGTGGCGTTGCTGCTGAAGAGGAAGATATTCTTTGAATCAAGAATCGAGTTGAGGCTGCTGCCGTGCAGGTAGGGGCCGCGGGTGACCATGAGGGCGGCCATGTAGAGGCCGTTCATGTCCGAGGATCCCATGATGTTGGTGGCACCCATAGCCGTGCGCAGTCGTGCGACGTAGTATTGATCCGGACCGAGGTTTCCGGTGCCGCAGAAGAACGCGACACTCCCCGGACCGTAGGCTTCCTGCGCTGCTTTCCAATGCGCGCAGACCTCTTCTATCGCCTCGTCCCAGCTTATCTGCTCCCAGGTGTCCTCGCCGCGCTCGCCGACACGACGCATCGGATACTTGATGCGCTCCGGTGCATACACGCGCTGTGCGTGCGCAAGCCCACGCTGGCAGATCCGTGTCATCAACGGATCATCGAGGTCTATCTTGGAGGTTCGCACGACCTTGCCATCGCGGACATGCACGTTCATGCCGCAGCCACCGCCGCAGTCTCCGGCGCATATTCCCTGGAATATCTGCTCTGTCGCTGCCGGTGTTTCTCCGGAGCTGCCGCTCTCTCCCGGTGCACAACCGGGCACGAGGGCCGCGGCTCCCGCCAATGCGGCAGTGGCCGCAGCACCCTTGAGAAAGCTTCGCCTGCCAAACTCCCGAGGCACAAGCTCTGTTGTCTTTCGCTCTTGCATGACACCTTCCCTTCTCCTGATAATCTCCTGATAGCCTTTTCTGCCGCCACCGCTGTGGCCGCAGAGATCCATAGAGCAGCATAGGGCGACCTGGTGGAGTAGGGTATTCTCCAAGTGGAGTAGAGAGTGGAGTATTTCTATTGAATTGCTACTGGATTTTGAGCAGCAGCTGGGTACGGGAATGCACGCCGAGCTTGCGGTAGGCATTGACGATGTGCTTGCGCACCGTCTCCTTTGAGATGCCGAGGCGCTCTGCGGTTTCCTGTGGAGTATAGCCGGCAACCAGGAGATACACCACCTCGTTCTCCCGCATGGTGAGCAGATGCTGTTCGTCTGCCTTTGCGAGGCTTAGCTCTCCGGTTGCAAGCTGGGAGAGATGCACGTACAGCCGGTGGGTAAAACTGCCGGGAGCAGCGGTCTCCTTGAGCCGTTCGATAACAGGCAGGACGTATTCGTAATCGTTATAGAAGAGCTGCGTGATCTGCTCGGGCTCTGCCCAGGTGAGGGCTTGGCGCAGGGCCTGCTCCGCTGCCCTGGCTTCTCCCGCCTGCTCCTCGTACAGTGCCAGGACGAGGTTGCCCTGCACTTTGTCGAGCCGTCGCTCGTTTTCAATGGCGGGTACCACAGTGCGGAGCTGCTCGATACGCGACCCACCGCCCAGAGCAAGGTCGCTGACAAAGGTGAGACGCTTGAACTCTCGCGTTTCTCCATAGGTTTTTGCCTGCTCGCTCAGGAACTTGCGTAGATCCATAAGGCCGTTATCTGTGACGTAGCGCATAAACGACACCGACGGACTGATGCCGAAAACACCATACGGTGAGAGGCGCAGCGATTCCCTCAGACAGGGCTCGACCTGCTCCAGGTCTGCCCTCAGATAGCAGAAGAGCGCACGGCAGGCAAGCGCCAAAGCGAGAGAGGGAAACGAATAACTCTCCTTGGTGACCTTTTCAAACTGCCTGCGATAGAGCTCTGCCTCCCCTATGGAGGAGCGATGATAGGCAACGGTCATACGCGCCCGATGAATAGCCATAAAGGTGGGTCGCTCAGGATGAAGGAACTTGTCCGTTGCTTCAAACGAACGGCGCACATACTCCAGTGCAACCGTGAAGTTGCCCAGATTGCTCTCAGCGCCTGCCAGGAACGCGTACTGATTGGCCACGAGTATCTGATGCCCGTGTGCCACTATCTGGGGGAGATACTCCAGCAGCATGGCACGATAGCTGTACCAGTCTGGGGTCGGCCTGGCGTACTCGCAGGCCTGGCTGACGGTCATGCGAAGCCAGTAGTCAGACTGCGGCAACAACTCAAGGGCAATAGCCGCTGCCTCACGCGATGCCTCGTACCTCGTGTGAAGGCTGAGCACGTTTGATATAAGGGCCATGGCCTCGGCATAATGAGGGTCTTGTCTGCCCGCAGCAGTCGTGTAATACGCAACCGCCCGTTCCTCA
>JAIRZP010000217.1 GCA_031267175.1 Coriobacteriales bacterium
GATTCACAACACCGGAGCCAAGCTCTTTGTGCAGATAACCGCGGGCATGGGGCGCTCGTGGGCCATCACCGACCACCTCGTCATGCTCCACAACAATCCGGTGCTGCGCACGCTTGCCAAGCCCATCATCGACGTGCAGTACCAGTCCGCAAGCCCGAGCGAGCTGCCCTCACGCTGGTCGGACAAGGTAAGCTGCCGCGAGATTACGCTCCAGGAGATGCGCGACATCGTCGATGCCTTTGCCAGGACTGCCCAGCTCTGCCGAGACGCCGGCGTGGATGGCGTCGAGGTGCATGCCGTGCACGAGGGATACCTCCTCGACCAGTTCACCCTCAAGTATACGAACCGGCGCAGCGACGAGTATGGCGGCTCCTTTGAGAACCGCTATCGCTATCCGGTGGAGATTCTTCACGCGATCAAGCAGAGCTGCGGGGAGGACTTTCCCGTCTCTCTCAGGTATTCCGCCATCTCAAAGGTCAAGGACTTCTGCGTGGGCGCGCTGCCGGGCGAGGAGTATACCGAGATCGGACGCGACAGGGCGGAGAGCGAGCAGGCCGCCCGCTACCTGCAGGACGCCGGCTATGACATGCTCAACACCGATAACGGCACCTACGACTCCTGGTACTGGGCGCATCCGCCGATGTATATGCCGCTCAACTGCAACCTCGACGATGTGGCTCACATCAAGGAGTGCGTGGATATTCCCGTTGTGTGCGCGGGCCGCATGGAGCCTGCCGTGGGTGCGCAGGCCGTCGCGGACGGCCGCATCGACGCTATGGGCATCGCGCGACAGTTCCTCACCGACGCAGAGTGGATAACCAAGCTCATTGAGGACCGCCTCGAAGACATCCGCCCGTGCATCTGTTGCCACAATGCCTGCTTCAACATGACGCATTATAAGGGTGTTGCCAACGACCAGTCCATCCACGATGCCTCGCACATCGCGCGCTGTGCCCTCAACCCCGAGACGATGCAGACCGACACATACAAGATCATCCCGGCCGCGCAGAGCAAGCGCATTGCCATCATAGGCGGCGGCATCGGCGGCATGGAAACCGCGCTGGTCGCGGCAAAACGCGGCCATACCGCCACGATCTACGAAAAGGCCAGCCAGTTGGGCGGTGTGTTCAACGCTGCGGCCGCTCCCTCCTTCAAGGGCAAGGATCGCGCCCTGCTCGCCTGGTACGAGCGCGAGCTTGCCAAGTACCCCGGGATAGAGGTCAGGCTCGAAAGCGAGATAGCCGACCCTGCCTCGCTTGACGCGGATGAGGTCGTGGTGGCCACGGGCGCCCAGGCTATACAGTTGACAGGCTCGGCGAGTGAGCGTGGCATCGAAGCGATAGACTACCTCAGGGGTGAGCGGGAGGTGGGGGAGAAGGTCGTCATCATCGGCGGCGGGCTCACGGGCTGCGAGATTGCCTACGAGCTCTTCTTGCAGGGCAAGCAGCCAACCATCGTGGAGATGAAGGACGATCTCATCGCGGTCACGGGTGTCTGTCTTGCCAATTCCAGCTATCTGCGCGATTTCTTTGCCGCCAACGAGGTGCCCGTCTATCTGGAAACGAAGCTCAGCGAGATCCTTGAGGATGGCGTGATTGTTGTCGGCAAGGACGGCACGAGCCAGAAGATAGAGGCAGACAGCGTGATACTCTCGGTAGGCTACCGCCCGGCCCCGCTCGCGCCCAAAGGCAAACGTGTGCACCTGGTGGGCGACGCCGCCAAAGTGGGCAATCTGCGGACCGTCATCTGGAACGCCTGGGACGTGGCGATGAAGCTTTAGGCGAGATGACGCGCAATGAGTACACGAAGTTTACCGAGATCGGAGGTATGGCTATGACAATGAAACTGACCCAGGAACAGCAGCAGATCCTCGACGGCAGCAAGGGTGAGGTCTACGCCAGAATCATAAAGACTCTCGTCATGTACGGCGAGGCCTTTGGTGCCGAGGAACTGGTACCTGTCACCGGAAAGCGGGGGCATCTGGTCACGAGTTTTGGCCTCTCTGTCATGAAGCCGGTGTACGAGCTGATGGATCAGCTCATCGAGGCCGGCGCGCTCTCTGAGCAGCCCTTCTCGGTGGATCCCCGCCCGCTCGACAAGAACGTGCCCGCAAACCTCCTGCAGAACATCTTCTTCAAGGTGATGTACTCCAAACAGGCAGACTACGAGGCGCAGCTGAGGCAGCTCGGCATACTCGCGGAGGATGCCTTCACCTGTACCTGCTACATGGACGAGGTGGGCAACATACCGGCGCGCGGCGAGGTGCTGTCATGGGCCGAGTCGAGCGCCGTCGTCTACGCAAACAGCGTCTGCGGCGCGCGTTGCAACCGCAACTCGGGCATATTGGAGCTCTTTGGCAGCATCGTGGGCTACGTGCCCTCCTTTGGCCTGCTGACCGACGAAGGCCGCAGGGCCACCTGGGTTGTGGAGGTTAAGACCACGGCGCGGCCCGAGGCGCAGGTGCTTGGCAGTGCCATCGGCATGCGGGTGATGGAGGATGTGCCCTACGTCAAGGGCCTCACGCCCTGGCTTGGCACGGAACTGACGCAAGAGGCAAAGGACTACCTCAAGGACTTTGGGGCGGCCACCGCGAGCAACGGTGCCGTGGGACTCTACCACATCGCCGGCCTCACGCCGGAAGCGGCAGAACAAGGTGAGGCGCTCATAGCCGAGGGGGCACAGACCTATGTCATCGACGACGCGGAGTTGGAGCGGGTCAAGAACGAGTATCCCATCATCTGGAAGACCCGGGATGCCGCTCCCAAGCTCTGTTTTGTGGGCTGTCCCCATCTGTCCCTTAAGCAGCTGCAGGATTGGACGAAGACGCTCGCAGAAGCCCTGGCCGCGCAGGGGCGGAGCAAGGTGGCTGTTCCCACGGTATTTACCGCGGCTCCCGGCGTGCTTGCGGCCTTTGGAGAGACCGCTGAGGCCGCAACTCTCAAGAACCTGGGCGTCGTGGCCAGCTACATCTGTCCCCTGATGTACATGAACAATCCGCTCTGCGGCAAGATGCCCGTCATCACCAACTCCAACAAGCTCAGAACCTATACCTCGGCACGCTACTACACGAGTGCCGAGATCTTAGAGAAGCTCTCCGGGGAGGTGGCATAACATGAAGCAATTCAAAGGACGCGTGGTGGTGCCCGGCACGGTGCAGGCCGAGGCGCTGGTTTCTCATGGTGGCTTTAACACGCTCGCCAGCTTTCAGAAAAGCCTGATGTTTGGGGACAAGAACGCCACCTGCTCGGATCAGAACAACCCCGACCTCAACGGCAAGCCCATGCACGGCAAGGCGCTCTGCCTTCCCCAGACCATCGGTTCTACGACGGGCGGCATGGTGCTCTACTGTGCGGCGGCACTCTCCCGGCAGCCTGCCTGCCTCCTCTTCAGCAAGCCCATCGACTCCCTGGCAGCGGCAGGCGTCATCCTGGCCGACGTGTGGACCGATGCCTCAATGCCCACGGTGGACAACCTGGGAGAGGAATTCTTGGAGGCCGTGCAGACCGGCATGACCGTGACGGTTGAGGAGGATGGTGTGGTGAGGGTGGAGTAGCGGGCGGCCGTCGATTTTCTCGCGCTAGGACAACCCCTGGACTGGCCAGGGTTCAAGGTAGGTTGGCAGGTAGTAGTCAAACAGTGCTCCCACGAAAAGTATTGAGCAGATGGTAACGACGGTTTGGGTGTGCGCCTGCAGGCGGGCCATGCGATGCTCCACCAGCGGAAAGACGACGAAGGCGCAGACGGTTATCAGCACCGCATACCAGAAATCATTGATCAGATACGCCTGATCCAGCACCGTCCAGTCATAATTGGTAAAGTCCCACAGGGGGTAGTGGCCCAGCTCACTGGGCTGGTTCAGGAGCAGGCCCATGATGAGCTCGGTGAGAAAGGCAATCAAAAAGGCCGCTACAAAAACCGCAGCTACGTTGAGGACCTTTGAACGAATCCGTTTATAGAACTGCTCCTTGATGGGTATGATGATGAAGAAGAAGAAGAGCGTGCAGACGGAATACACCCACATCGGTTTGAGCGGCCGCAGCCATATGTCCACATAGTTAGGATCATCAACCGCAAAGCTGCCCAGAAGAAACCCGATGCCCGTATAGACGTTCTCGATGAGGTGGCCTATCACTGCCATCAATAGCGTATAGGTAATAACCCGCTTCCAGAAATTGACACAGCTCACCTTAAAGATGACGTGTTCAAAAAAGAAGCGGAGCCCCTTGCTTCGTGTCCGTGTGATAGCCTCCATTGTGTATATACAGTAGCAGATCAGTGGCAGCAGCGTGCATATGTAGCGCTCCCGTTGCCGAACAGCAAAGCAGGAGACATGTGAGTTCAGACCCGTGAGTTCAGACCCACCCTCTCACGCCCGCACGTAGTAATAGAGCCCGTACTTGATAACGTTCTCAAACACGTCCTTGACCATGTCCTCGTCGAGGGTAAAGTCGCTTTCGATCCACTTCTCTATTATCTGCACCCCTCCGCTGGTGATATAGGCCTCAAGCAGAAGCGCCTGCTCGAAAGAAAGCTTGCCGCCCGCTATCCACTCGGGATAGGCATGGTCACGTATCGCTTTCTCCAGGGCCTTGTTGCCCTTGCCGAGTCTGCCTATCTGGCTGGCAAATGAAATGAGCTCCGGGTTCTTTCGTATGCAGTCAAACAGGGCATCAATGGCTTCGTGTGAGTCTCTGTCAAAGGTGTAGAGCGAGAACGCGTGGGAGAACATCAATGCCAGATCCTCCTCCAACTCCCTGAGCAATGCCTCCCTGTTCTCGTAGTGCGCATAGAACGTGCACCGGTTGATGTCTGCGCGTGTGCAGATGTCCATAACGGTTATCGTGCTCAGAGGCTTTTCTCTCGCGAGGGCGAAGAAACTGTCCTTGATAAGTCGTATCGAACGGCGGATACGCCTATCTGTGCTCTGTGGTTCCATATAGATCCGCTCCGTAAGCTACACTGCCTCGTCTCGTGTTGGGTATCAGACGCTTCGAGAAATACTGCCTATTGACACGCTCTTTCGTGATTATATCATACAGATGTATGGTAATAGACGTGCGTTTGTTTAGCTGTGTTTAGTTTAGAGGAATGGAGTTCATTCGCTCCCCAAAGCTGGGGCGGAGTGAACGGGAACGAATGGAGAGACCGCATGGAACAGGGAAGTAAGGGAAGCAAGGACACGCTGAGAATCGAACGCTGGACCAACATCGCGCGCTGGGTTCTCCTCGCCCTCTATCCGGTAGGTATATTCCTGCGCATTGACGACCCCAATTCCGTCGCGACCATGATACTGATATTCGGCTTTGTCTTCGTGTTCCTCCACGCTCCGAGGCAGTACGGCTGGAAGGCAACCATCATCTTCGTACTCCTGGCCTTTGTCGTCAGCACGGCCTTTGAGGATCTGAGCATCCATACCGGATTCCCGTTTGGGCCGTATCATTACAACTCAGTCATCGGAAACATCGACCAGGTGCCCTTTGCCGTGGGGCTGGTGTATATCGCCGTGGGATATTTCTCCTGGTGCCTCGGCACACTCATACTCAATCACGCGGATCGGCACCTGGACAGCACTTTCAATAAGATAGCCCTGCCGGTGGTCAGCACCTTTATCATGTGCCAGTTTGACCTGGTCATCGACCCCTCAACTTCCACCTATCAGGGCGGATGGACCTGGCACGAGGGCGGCGGATTCTTTGGGGTGCCGCTGGTGAACTTCCTGGGCTGGTACCTCGTCTGTTATATCTACATGCAGGTTTTCACCCTCTACCTGGCACGGCAGCAGCGGAAGCTCCCCAACAGGCCGGAACTGAGGTCAAAGCAGTACTGGCTCCAGCCCATCCTGTTCTACCTCATGATTGGTGCGGGCTATGTCGTGCAGTATGTCTATCGTCTTGGCGACATGTCCCTGATTACTGACCCGGCTGGAAACGCCTGGGCTGTCAATAATCTGTACGAGACCGCGGTAATCGTCATGCTCTTCACCATGTTATATTCCGCCGTGCTGGCGTTGGTGAGCCTCTTTCGGAGCAGGACGGGGTAAAAGCCAGGTTCTGAGAGATAAGGAGAAGGGAAGCGAGATCGGAAAGGCAAAGGCGAACGAGAAGGAGAAGGGGAGGGAGAAGGAGGAAATGGTATGAGTCAGCTGCTTCAAGCGGTTGGCAGGGCAGGAAAACACAGCCGTACCATGGGGAGTGTTGTGGTCGCTCAGGCGTTTCCTGTTAAGGTATCCCTCAGTTTCTCGATGAGAGGCTCCAGGGTGGCCTGGTCTATCTTGAGCCCGTCATAATCGACCAGGGGAATCAGGAACCCCTCGGGCAGCAGGGCAAAAAAGGTCTTGAAGTCAAACGCCAGCAGCGTTAAGGGATCGAGCGGCAGCTCGTTCTTGAGGGCGTAGTACATGAGATCGTAGACCCCGTTACTCGCAACGATAATGGCCGGCATCAGCACGTCACCCGCCTCGGGCACGTTTCCTCCCAGGCTGAAGGAACGGAGCGCCCAGTTGGCGTTGGAGGTCAAGAGCTCATTGGTTACCTCGCGATAGAAGAATGCCTCAAAGAACAGCCTGCAGTTATTGTCGTCTGCCAGCAGAAAGGCGTAGTAGATCTGACCGATAAGGTACAGGGTCGAGGCATCATCGCGCCTGCCTCGTCTGGGCAAGCGATCAACGATGATGACAATCTCATCCAGCAGTTTTTCGATAAACAGCACGAAGAGCTGCCATTTCTTGGGAAAGTAATACTGCACGTTGGTTTTTTTACTGCCGGATTCCCGCGCGATACACTCATAGGTCGTGCTGTCGTAGCCGCGCTCGATGAAGAGGCGAAACGCCGTCTGTACAATCTGCTTATAGGCGGGTGTTCTGTTGTGCGGCGACATGGTCTCCCTCTGTTTGGTAGCTGTTTCGTTGACCAGCGTGCTTTAATGGTGCGCAGGCCAGGCTGAGCTCTCGAATGCTCGCGGCAAAGCAGGTATCAGTATACCCTACGAGAGTAGTACCCGCAGGGTATACGATTATCTCAGGGTGTACAGCCTTGCGAGCTCTACTGTTCGCACACCCCCACTGTCATTGCCATGAAACTCCTCCTTTTTGTCATTGCGAGCGAGCCCTTCGGCTGCGCTCAGGGCAGGCTCCGCGAGCGCGGCAATCCAGTCCTTTCCTGCCATCTCGGGTTGCCTCACTCTCGCCATCCAATTGTTTAAAGGACTGGATTGTCGCGTCGCGCGATGCGCTCCTCGCAATGACAAAGGGGACGTCAGTAATTCTCAAGGAGTATGAACTGAGAGGCGCTAGATGATTATCTCATCATAATCCGGGTCGTGCATGCAGTCCTTGACTCTCATGATGAGATTGGGATATGTTGTGCTCGACGGGGGCAGGGGGGCGGCGTCGGCGGTCACGGGATCTCCGCCCGCGTACGCCGAGAGCAATTCCCTTATGGGCTTGAACTCGAGCACCCGTTGAGGACAGGAGGCAACGCAGGACACCGCTTCTCCCTTCCTGCGAAGCGAGAGGCAGCCATCGCATTTTGCCGCCACCCCGGAACTGAGCAGCGTAATGGCCCCGTAGACGCAGGCATCGACGCACGCGCCGCAGCCGGTGCACCGCTCGCCATCGATCAATACGAGCCCCAGCTCGTCTCTGAAGAAGGCAGCTTCCGGGCAGGCCAGCAGGCAGGCGGGGGCCTCACAATGGTTGCACGCCAGCGAGAGGTGGTACATACGCGGCGTATAGCCGCTGCCAGTGGTAAAGGTGCGCACCGTGCGGAAGTTCTCACCCACTGCCAGATTATGCACATCCTTACAGGCAACCTGACAGGTGTGGCAGCCAATGCAGTTCTCGGCGTCAAAGGCAAAACCGTAGTGTTCCATGTCCATGTCTCCTTACTCCGCCATCCTCGGCAGGATAGGCTCCATCAGGGCGTCGGCCGGTAGCGCCACTGGCCCGTCGTACTTCTCGTAATT
>JAIRZP010000035.1 GCA_031267175.1 Coriobacteriales bacterium
GCTGCTTCTCTGGTTCAACACCGGTGATAACGCCGGTATACCTGAGGCGGGGCCTGGCATTTTTATCGGAGCTGCCTTTCTGGCGCGGCGCGCTGCTCTCCTTTGCTCTGGTATCCTCCGGGTTCGGTGCGCCGTCCAGGGTGATAGTGGCTTCCTGGCCAATGGCCTGTTCAAAGTGCGCGAGCGTGCGCAGGGGCCGGTCTATTCCCGGCGAGGAAACCTCTAGGGTATAGCTTCCCTTATACGGGTCCAGCGCTTCAACGACCTCCGCAACCCACGCATTGGCGCTGGCTACATCGTCAAGGCACAGGCCCTCGGGCTTGTCGATATACACCCGGAGAAGAGCGTTACGTCCCGAGCCGGCTTGCTCGAGGTCAACGAGCTCAAAACCCTGGGACGAGGCTGCCGCCTCCAAGGCCTCCAAGAGTTGTGTTTCCTTCCTGCTGCGCACCTGCTCCCTTTCCTCTGTTCCCGCACAAACTCCGACCGTGCGCTAACACAAAGAAAGCGGGACAGGAGAGCCCACTTTCCTCAAATAAAAATCTGGCTTGTCCATTTGCGTCAGCAAACAGGCGTCTTCACAAGAAAACGCTTATACCGTTATATCACATTTGGCTTGATTTGGCTAGAGTTTATGGCAGTTCAAAGCCAATCTGTTCCAACAGGGCCCTCATGACAGCTTCGTCAACGCTGCCGTCGTGTTGGATGGTTGCCGACGCGGAGTCCAGATCCGCTACCACCGACTCAACACCGGCAAGCTCGCCGAGCGTCTCCTCCACAGCACTGGTGCAGTGCCCGCAGGTCATACCGTCTATCCTGATAACTGTTGTCGCCATAATCCTCTCACTTTCTGCCATGGTGTCAGGCGCATATACAAAAGCCCAGGGAAGTGATGATTAATGCTTGTCCCTGGACCAGCATGGTAACACATCAGGCGGGCAGGGGTGCCTTGAGGGCGGAGAGTGCCAGCAGATAGGCATAGCCGTACTCGTTGTCGTAGCCGGCCACCACGTGCACGTTCTTGCCCAGGACCTCAATCTGCCCCGGTGCGACGATAGAGCCGATGCCCCGGCCGATAACGTAGGTGGAGACCATGGTCTTGCGATGCGAGACACGCAGGTTGAGCGGATGCAGCGCCTCATAGGCACGCAGCGCCGCCAGCACATTCTCCTTATTGAGTGCCTGTGTCTGTCCGGCCTCATCAAACTCCATGACCAGAGAGAGGATGGACCCGTCGGTTACCGGCACGCGGCATGAGATGCCAAAGGTGTTTTCTATGGCGGGAAACATACGCTGGAGGCTCTTGGTAGCGCCGGTGTCGGTGACCACGATGTTGTCCATGCAGCCAAAGCCGTTGGCAAACTTATGCGCGTTGCCGTCGAGCGAGAGTTGCGAGTTGGTGACCGCGTGGGTGGTATTGAGGAAGATATTCCGGGGCATGCCATAGACATCGCCGAGGGCCTTGACAATGGGAGCGGCGCAGGTGGTGGTACAGCTGGCCCGCGAGACGATGGAAAGCCCCGTGTCGTCCTCGTCGTTGATACCGTAGATAACGAGCGGCGTGTCATCCTTTGCCGGAGCGCTCATGATGACCTTTTTGGCACCCGCGTCGAGAAAATGCTGGGCCTTTTCTCTGGTGAGGAACTTGCCGGTAGCGTCAATGGCCACGTCTACGCCCAGCTCGGCCAGGGGCAAGGTAGAGGGAAGCGCCGCGCCGAACACCGGAACCTCCAGCTTAAAGTCGGGCGTATGCCCTTCCAGCACCGAGCCCTCGTCCACAAAGACCAGATAGCCAAAATGACCTTCGCAGATCTGCTCGCCCTCCGCGAGTTCGCGAGAATACACGTCCAGAGGAAAGAAGCGATGGGTAGAGTCATGCTCAAGTTTTTCTGCGACTTCAATCAGGTTCTTGTATCCCGAGGCGCTGACGCCCCGCAGTTGGGCAAGCTCGCCCTGTTTAGCCAAAGCCCGCAAAGTACAGTTGAAGATCCTGCCGCCTAAACCGGCTACAAACAGTGTGTTGGACATGGCTCCTCCTATTCGGTAATGCTGATTTGATGAGCAGGTACTGCGTGGGCCCTTCTGGTTGCCTCGGGAAGCACTCCCCAGGGAAGTGCTTCCAGTGTAGACAATTCTACCTTGCTTTGTACAATCTGTATCCTTCTCGTTCGTGAGCGGCAGGTCGAAGCACCAAAGGAAGCATCGAATAAACAGCATAGTCAGCAGAACCAGCGGCCTTCCGCCTCTCTTTTTGTTAGCAGAGTAATCTCGCATGGTTTATAATAGGAGGCACTCGTACGCATGATGGACAGAGCAAGGAAGGTACATGGCAGAAGAAAACGGTTCCGAGGCAAACTCCGACCATACGGATCTGAGCCTGACCGCTTTTATCGAAGCGCTGGATTCTGACGACCTTATGTCAGATGCCAGGACTGGCGTGCGGTCTGGTTTTGATCCCAACGCGACCATGGACTATCAGCAGGCCGGCATGCCTTACCCTGAGCTTCCCTTTGCCAATGAGGACTCCCCTGCCACT
This sequence comes from Coriobacteriales bacterium, assembly GCA_031267175.1. GTDB lineage: Bacteria > Actinomycetota > Coriobacteriia > Coriobacteriales > UBA8131 > WQXH01. The sequence goes on from JAIRZP010000035.1 coordinate 2,537, forward strand.
GCTGCCACACAAAAACCGAGGGAGCGTGGTGGGTCTGCACGCCACTCAACAAAGACAGCAGCAGCAAGGGCCTCTGCTGCTTCCAAGCCGCGCGTGCCCCGGAAGCAGCAGCGTGCTGATACTTCCAGCGGCCAGAACTCTGATTTTTTGCCTATCAATACCAGGCAGCTTGTGTACAAGATCCGTGGTGGAGGCAGCAAGCAGCGGTTCGATCCTCGTTCGCCGGCGCTTATCGCGGCTTCTGCGCTGCTCGTTGTCATCGGCATTGGCATTTTTATCTTTGCGATAAACAACCTGACCAGCTCGCTCTCCGGCCAGACAACCGGCGTCGAGTTCAATCTCACGACCACCCAGACACGCGATGCCATCGACTCGCGCATTCCGATGCTTTTGGACTATATCGACTCTGACATCGCGGGCATCGGAGCGGCCCTTACCGAGAGCGGACAGCTGCTCTATACCAATGACCGATATCAGACGGACTCGCCAGACATGAGCGCGACCGGCAGCGAGATCGTGAGTATGCCTATGCAAATGACCGAGGAGCAGATGATAGGGTACTACGAGGGATCCTATAACGCCTATTCACCGGAAGAACTGGCGCAATACTTCAATGGCGCCTATGTCCTGGATATGGCGCGGGGAGATCTTGGCAGTTGGAACAGGCTCAAGTATGTCAACTTCAACGCTACGAGCCTCGAGGATGAAATGACCCATCTCGCGGATCTTCAGCAGCTTTCCGGCGACACGGTATCCATCTACGCCCAGGGCCTTGACTCCCGGGGCAACAGGGTCGTGCAAGGCCTGAAGGTCATTAATGAGGAGCGCGAGCTGTTCTTCAAGATCGCCGCCTGCCCGTTCAAGGACGTGTATACCGCGCAGACGCTCTCAGACGCGAGTATCTACATCTCCTGTACCGTGGCCAGCTACGACTTCTTTTCCGGCGCGGATACCATCACGGCTGAATAGCTCAGACTCACTTCGGCGGCACGTCGTCTTCAGGTGACGCTGCCTCCTCATTCTGCTGTTCCCCCTGCTCCTGCTCTTCGCGCTGCTGCTGCGCGTGGCTCTTGCGCTTTTCGTAATGATGGGCAAGGACCGTGCTCATGAGGCCCAGGCGCCAGATAAACAGGGCTACGACGACAATCACGATGAGTATGTACACGATACGCAGGGCGCTTTGGTCCTGCACGATGAGTATGGCGAGTAGTGCCAGCACGATGCTCAGCCCATAGATGATGAGCACCGTGGTGCGCTGGCTGAATCCCAGGTTGATAAAGCGATGGTGGACGTGTTCCTTGTCGGCGCTGAAGACGGATTGGCCGGAGCGCAGCCGTCTGACTATGGAGGTAAAGGTGTCGATGACTGGGACTCCGGCAATGACCACCGGAATCAACAGAGAGACGAGCGCCGTAGCCCTCACCACGCCAAACAGCGACACGAGCCCCAGGCAGAAGCCGAGCAGGAGCGCGCCACTGTCTCCCAAAAAGACCTTGGCAGGATAGAAGTTGAAGCAGAGAAAGCCTCCGCACACGCCTATGAGGGCCAGGGCCATAATGGCGGCGTCCATGCCTCCCCGAGAAAAACTGAGGAAGAACAGCGCGGCGGCACAGATGGCCACCACGCCGGAGGCGAGGCCGTCGAGGCCGTCTATGAGATTGATGATATTGGCAAAGGCCACCAGATAAAAGACCGTAAACGGGTAGGCAAACCAGTCGATGCTGATGACGCCGGAGCCAAAGGGGTTGAGGAAGTGGGAGAAGAGCACGCCGGACGCACAGGCGATAATGGCCGCCACGCACTGCCCGAGGAATTTGATAAAGGGCTTGATCTGATAGAGGTCATCTATCAGTCCAATGGCAAACATGACAAACAGGGCCGCTCCGACACCATAGTAGTTGATGCCCCGGTTAAGCCCCTGGATTTCCAGAAGATCCGGATCTGCCGCATTGACCGCCACGATAAAGCCAAGCGCCAGGGCCAGGCCTATGAAAACGGCTATACCACCCAGACGCGGTATGGGCCGGGTATTGACGCGCCGTCCGTCGGGATAGTCTATGGCACCCACGCGCCAGGCGAGTTTCATGGCCAGAGGAGTCGCTGCAACCGTGCCGACCAGGGCAATGAAAAAAACTGCTGCAAACCAGAACCATTCCAAAAATACTCCTCATAACAACCGGAGACAAACGACGTGTAGGCTATAATTATACGTCACTTGCTGCTCGGAAAGAGGATTGTAAAAACGACCATGCGTGCTGCAGGCAAAAACACAGACAGAAGAGGCTCTGCCGGGGGTCCTGAGAGGGACTACCCCGCACGGTCTTCTGCGAGGGATTACCCTTCCAGGCGCTCCGCAAGGGGCTCTGAAAGAGGACTGAAGCTCGGTGTGGTGCTGGGGATTGTCATAGCCCTCGCGGTGTAGCTCGTGCTCATTGGCACCCTCCTTTTCTCTCAGACCAACGGAGCCGACCTGC
>JAIRZP010000051.1 GCA_031267175.1 Coriobacteriales bacterium
CCGGCCTCGGACGCGACTTTGATGATGTACAGGTTTCAGGGACATCAGGGACAGCGGCCGATGTCCCTGATGTCCCTGATGATGACCCTGTTGCAGAGGCAAAGGAGGCAATCGTCAGATACATGGGAGAGAATCCCAAAATCACCTATGAAGAGCTTTCCAAGAAGATATCGCTTGGACGCAAGACTGTGCAAAGATATATCCAGTCGCTGAAAGACGCAAGACGCATACGACGCATTGGTTCCGAAAGGTCAGGACATTGGGAAGTCGTCGAATGAGCAGGGCGCGGCGAATGGGAAGTAAGGTTACTGCTCCGATATGGGGTGCAATGCCGTTGTTTGCGCGGTTGACCTTTATAAGAAGGACTCGGAAATCAAACTGCTCATAGGGTGCAGCGAAGAGGAACAACAGACTATCATGCGCTTTTACAATGATTCAACGTACATGAAGGGCTTATTTTTCAGGAGAGGCAGCATTGATGTTTGATGCGGAAACCGGGAGGGTAAGGCTATGCCAATCTACTGTTCGTTTTTGAGAGGGGTCAACATTGGCGGCAAGAATTGGACGAACCACCGAGACAGGAGCAGGATTGATCACACAGAAAACCGGTAGCATCCGATCACAAAGACTGGCTTCCCACGGGCTTGTGGGGGCTCATCCGGCGACGCCTGCCGAGGTTGTGGCCCGGCTCGGTGCAGTACAGGCGCAGGACTTTGGCATGGCCAGGTGGGCTGTCGGCATCAGGCTACCCGGCACCACCGAGCATCAGGTTGCCGATGCCCTGGCCAAAGGTGACATCCTGCGCACTCATGTCCTGCGTCCAACCTGGCACCTGGTGGCCCGAGAGGATGCCCGTTGGATGCTCGCTGTCTCCGCAGAGAGGATACGATCCGCCATACGCCACTCCGATAAGAGGCGCTGCATTGATGAGGCGGATCACGTCAGAGTGCAGGGGCTTCTCGCCGAGGCACTCAGAGGGGGAAATCACCTCACGGGGAAGCAGATAGCCAGCGTCCTTGAAGCCGAAGGCATCGAAACCGGCGAGTATCGCCTCTATCTCTTTCTCCTCCGTGCGGAAACGGACGCGCTCATCGTGAGCGGAGCCCCGCTCGGCAACACGCATACCTATGCCCTGCTCGACGAACGCGCGCCCAAGACGGACGATCTGCCTTTTGGCGAGCTGGTCTGCCGCCTTGTGCGTACCTACCTGCGAGGACATGGTCCGGCTACGGTGCAGGACTTTTCCTGGTGGTCTGGGCTCACCGTGGGAGAGGCTACCAAAGGATTCTCGGCGCTTGACGACGAATTCGAGAGCTTTGATGCTGGTAATCATAGCTATTGCCAAGTCGGAGGTGGAGAGGGTGTTGGCGAGAGAGCGAGGGTGCAGCAGGCACACCTGCTGCCAGCCTTCGACGAGTACATCATCGCCTACCGCAACCGTGATGCGGTCGTCCCTGCCGCCCACGCGGGCAAGGTGTTCACAAAAAATGGCATCTTCCGCCCGACGATACTCGTCAACGGCAAGGTGGTCGGCATCTGGCGCAGCCCCTTGGGCCCAGGCCGCAAGGCCGAGTTCGACTTCTTTGCGTCACCCAGCAAGAACATCGCGGCGCAGGTTTCCAAAGCGGCAACCCGAAGAGAAGCCTATTATGGAGTAACGGCAGATTAGCTGCTACTCAACTTCAAAACAGTCGTCTTGTGGCTTCCATACGTGATAGCATTTTGGCATTTTGCTGTAGGTACTGATGAAGTAATATTGTGTTGTATAATACCAACAAGCAAAGTGCTTTTCAGCGAGTACTTCTGCTGAAACACAAGCGTTGCGGTGTATCAAAGAATAGATTGTCTATATAAGACAGGCGATATAAAGCGATGAGCAAAAAGGTATGGGAAAACCAAGTCACATCATCTGACGAGAAAGACGGTATCACCCCGACGAAAAGTGTTAACGGTTTTTTTGACAGCGTAGCAAAGCTCGTTGAACGGGCACGAACCTACGTTGGGCGTACCGCTGACCTTACGATGTGTGTTAGTTATTTTGAAATCGGCCGCATGATTGTAGAAGAAGAACAAGGCGGCAAGACTCGGGCTGAATATGGGCGTGGTCTGTTGAAAGAGTTATCGTCATATTTGACAGACAGACTTGGTCGCGGATTCTCACTCTCAACGCTGAAGAATGCAAAACGGTTTTATAACGTATATGCATCCTCGATACAGCAATCATTGGTTTCAGAATCATCAGAACAAAAAAGCCAAACATTGTTTAGCCTTTTGGAGAAAACGCCGCACAAGCAAAAAGGCCAAACTTTATCCGCCCAATCCTACCCTTTCACACTCGGATGGTCGCATTATCTGATTCTCATGCGTATAGATAATCCTGAGGAGCGTCGTTTCTACGAAATCGAAGCCACGCGACAACAGTGGACATTCCGGCAGTTGCAACGGCAATACGGCAGTAGTCTTTACGAGCGTTTGGCGTTGTCCCGCGACAAAGACGCAGTAATGAAGCTCGCCAAGGAGGGGCAAGCGCTTGAACAGCCCCAAGATATGCTAAAAAACCCGCTTGTACTGGAATTCCTCGGGATGGAGGAATTGACGCAATATAGCGAAAACGATTTAGAAACAGCGATTATCAGTAAACTGCAAACATTTCTTCTCGAACTCGGCAAAGGGTTCTTGTTCGAGGCACGGCAAAAGCGTTTTACATTCAATGAGGAACACTTCATGGTGGATTTGGTTCTCTACAACCGTTTATTGAAATGCTACGTTCTCATCGACTTAAAGACGGGCATCCTGAAACATCAAGACCTCGGCCAAATGCAGATGTACGTTCACTACTTCGACCGCTCTGTCAAGACCGATGATGAACTCCCAACCGTAGGTATCTTGCTCTGCCAAGAAAAAAATGATGCAGTCGTTGAGTTGACATTACCGGAGGGTGAAAACATCTATGCTTCTGAATACAGCCTGTATTTGCCGGACAAAACCCTGCTGAAACAAAAGCTCATCCAGTGGACGCAAGAGTTTGAAGAAGCGCAAGAGATGAATGAAGCGGCAAAAACAAGAGACTAGAAGCACATTCTGTAAAGGAGAGCCCGTGTTAGAAAGTTCCTATAAAGCCGCCGGCGTGGATATTGAGGCAGGCGCATTAGCGGTTGACGCTATCAGGGAGGCGGTTGCGTCGACGCACACCCCGGCAGTCCTGGGCAGTATCGGCGGGTTTGGCGGACTGTACCGCGCCGCCGCGCTCAAAGATATGGAAGACCCCGTGCTCGTGAGCGGCACCGACGGCGTGGGCACCAAGTTGGAGCTCGCCCAGCGCGCGGAGCGTCTCAACACCGTGGGCATAGACCTGGTGGCCATGTGCGCTAACGACATCATCTGCTGCGGCGCCCGCCCGCTCTTTTTCCTGGACTACCTGGCCGTGGGCAGGTTGGAGCCTGCCATGGTGGCCAGCGTCGTTGAAGGCATCGCCGCTGGCTGCAGGGAGGCCGAATGCGCACTCATCGGGGGAGAGATGGCAGAACACCCCGGCGTCATGGCCACCGATGACTTTGACCTCGCGGGATTTTGCGTGGGAGCCGTAGACAGAGAGAAGATGCTGGGCCCCTCTCTCGTACGGGAGGGAGACGCCATCATCGGCCTTGCGTCTTCGGGCTTTCACTCCAATGGCTACTCGCTCATACGCCATGCGGTCACCAACAAGCTCATCGATGAGGAACTGCTTGCTGCTACGCTGCCCAACGGTGAGCCGCTGATAGATGCCTTGCTGGAGCCTACGCGCCTCTATGTACAGCCGCTGCTCAGTGCCCTGGACGCCGGGCTGCCTCTCCACGCGGCGGCACATATTACCGGGGGAGGTCTCAGCTTCAATCTTGACCGGGCGCTGCCAGTTGGACTCGATGCCGAGGTAGAGCTCGGCAGCTGGGACATCCCGCCCGTTATTGCCTACGTGGCTCGGCTTGCTGCGCTGGAGGAAGAGGATCTGCTTCGGACTTTTAACACGGGCATCGGGCTGGCCGTCGTCTGTGCTGCCGGTGCTGCGGAGGCTGTGCTTGCGCATTTCAAGAGCTCTGGTGCTTACATGATAGGCCGCGTCGTCAAGGCCGCAAGGCCGGATGCGCCCGGCAAAGTAATGTACAGGGAGGTTTTGGCATGATACGGCTCGGCATACTGATAAGCGGCAGCGGCACCAATCTTCAGGCCATCATTGATGCCATTGAGGCTGACACACTGGACGTAAACATCGCGCTCGTGGTGTCCAGCAGGCCTGACGCCTATGGACTTACTAGGGCAGAGGCGGGAGGTATCCCCACGCTGGCCCTCACCAAAAGCGATTATGAATACCCCATTGCGGCTGATGAGCGCATCGCCCGGGCGCTTCAGCTGGCCGGCGTCGACTACGTCGTCATGGCAGGCTATATGCGCAAGGTGTGTGCTCCCCTTCTTACTGCCTTTCCTCAGCGGATTATCAACATCCACCCGGCGCTGCTCCCCTCTTTTGTGGGCGCGCACGCCATCGCGGATGCCTTTGCCTACGGAGTCAAGCTCACCGGCGTGACCGTGCACCTTGCCAACGAGGAGTACGACAGGGGGCCCATCATCGCCCAGCGCGCGGTGGAGGTAGAGGAAGCGGACACGCTGGAGACCCTCGAACAGAAGATCCACGCGGTAGAGCATGTGCTGTACCCCGAGGTGCTCCAGCTGCTTGCCCAGGGCCGCGTGCGTATTGCAGATGACGGACGGGTTGCCATCCTGTAAGCAGCGGCGGGGCGACGGGGCGGGCAGCGCCTTTGTTTGGTGGTCGAGCAGAAGCATGTTTTGGTAACACTTTTTGGCGGCGAGGCGGTAACCGGGTTGCATCGCGCTTTGCCCTACCGCCTATAACCGTTATCATGACATCATGGAAACTACACCCCCTCAAAAAGGATCCGAAGGTGCCTCCCCAAAGGGAGCTCCCTCTGAGGATGCCCTGCGAAACAGTTCACAGGGCACTTCACCAGACACTTCTCCCGACGCGCCCCCTCCCAAGCGCAAGATAAGCAACGCCGACAAGGCCAAGTTTGCCGGCTTATTGCTGTTTATCGCGCTTATGGTGACCATAGGCGTGCTGTTGGTTCCCTACTACGAACACCTGACCACCGAAGAGGGGCGGCTGCAGCTGATAGAGGAAATTAAAGGGGCTGGCATCGCCGGCGTGGGAATCTGTTTGGGTCTCCAGTTTGTGCAGATAGTGGTAGCCTTTATCCCCGGGGAGGTCACTCAGCTCGCTATTGGAGCCATTTACGGGCCACTGCTGGGCAGCCTGATTACGGCGCTGGGGGCACTCATATCCAGCCTCTTCATCTTCTTTGTCGTGCGCAAGCTCGGGGGCCCCTTTGTACAGGGCATGATCGGCACCAAGAACAGCAAGGTGCTTGATTTTCTGCATAAGGACCGCAACCTCAACGCCATCACCTTCATCCTCTTCCTGATTCCCGGGCTCCCCAAGGACGTGTTCACCTACCTGTTCCCGCTCACGACGATACGGCCGCTCAACTTCTTTGTCCTCTCGACCCTGGGGAGGATACCGGGCATCGTTGCCAGTGCCTATATCGGAAGCGCCGCCGTGCAGGGCGACTATACTCAGGCCATCATCGTAGGCGTTATTGCCGGAGGGCTCGGGCTACTTGGCATCATCTTCAATAAGAGGATTATTGCCTTTGTGGATAAGGTTGAGAGCCATTTCAAGCGAAGCCGAACCAGGCAGAACACCGACTGACGCGTATCTCAGCTGGTCTTGTTGAACTTGAAGTGCATGACGTCGCCGTCCTGCACGATGTACTCCTTGCCTTCCTGCCGCAGTTTGCCTGCGGCACGCAGGCCAGCCTCTCCGCCGTAGGCAATATAGTCGGCAAAACTGGCGGTCTCAGCCTTGATAAAGCCTTTCTCAAAATCGCTGTGAATGACGCCGGCTGCCTGGGGAGCCCTGGTACCAATGGGGATAGTCCAGGCCTTTACCTCCATCTCTCCGGCCGTGAAGAACGACTGGAGCCCAAGCAGGCGATACGCCTCGCGCGCCAGGCGGTTAAGGCCGCTTTCTTCGAGGCCCAATGCCTCCAAGAACTCGGCCGCCGCTTCGGCGTCCTCAGCGGCAAGCTCGGCAATGTCAGCCTCGGCCTTGGCGGAGATGGGTACAACGGTGCTGCCTGCGAGCGTACTGCCTGCTGCGGTAGGGCAGGTTTGCGAACCGTCTTCTGCGAGAGCCTGAACCTGCCCGTCAAAGCCTGCGATCTCATCCTCGCCAATATTGGCG
>JAIRZP010000088.1 GCA_031267175.1 Coriobacteriales bacterium
GTTGCGAGCGAGGCGCTGAGCTTCTTTGAAGTGGATACCCTGGGGCTTGACAACATGGATAACAAGATACTCGACATCCTCACCCTTACCTTTGCCGGTGCTCCGGTGGGGCTTTCCACTCTTGCCAGCGCCCTGGGGGAGGACCCCGACAGCGTTGAGGAGGTCTACGAACCGTATCTGCTGCAACAGGGGCTTCTCAAACGCACCCCCAAGGGCCGCGTGGCAACCCCCCGTGCCTTTGAGCACCGAGGTCTGCCGTTTACCACGGGCGCAGAAACAACGCAGACACAGATAGAAGGGATCTAGGGCCTATGTTTGAGAACGACTATATCATGCGGATGATACTGCAGCTGGTGAGGGTACTACGCCGCTCGCTGACCAAGGAGTACCCCTCCACAGAAACCGAGATAACCGACATCGAGGGCAAGGTTGCCGAGGCATTGGACCTTGACCCCCGCCTGATGTTCAAGCTGGAGCCGGAGTCGCTCGTGCAACTCCTGCAACTGGGCAACCTCGACCCGGTGCTGGCCGTGTACGCGGTACGCTCCATCTACTATGAGTCGGATCTGTTGGAAGACAGCGGCGACCTGGAAAAGGCCGAACTCAGACGCCAGCAGGCAGACGCCATCGCCAGGGCCTACGGCGTAGAGGTAACGCTGGCGGACGCCACGCCCGAAGCGATGGAAGACTTCCTCGATGAGCAGGAGACTGAGGAGTAAAAGTGGGCCAGTGGGACGGGGCTGGGCCAGTGGGGACGGGGCAACGGACTCACTGGGGTTCGTGGGACAGTTGCCCCGTCCCCACTGTCTCTGCGGGTTAAAGCCGGGCTTCCCAGACACCGTGGAGGTTGCACAGCGACTGCACGGCGATCTGGTTGCTTGAGCGCTCGATCTCAAAGACGGCCACGGGTTCTTCGCCCGGGCCAAAGAGCCGCTCACCAACGGGCTCCGTGCCGTCAAAGACCCTGATCCACTCGATAAAATGCTCCTCCGTCTGAGGATGGGTGATACCCTTGAGCCCGATGCTCACTCTGAGAAGCTGGCCGGAACCCATCTCTTCAAGCACCACGTTGGGCGTATGCTTCAGCTCAAAGTCGGTGGCCGCGTCGATGTCCTCGATGGAATGGACTTCTTCGTACACCCAGTCGTTTACTTCGGCAACTGCATTGTCAAGATCTACTGTGTCGCTCATGGTATCCTCGCAATCCTCTGTGGCAGCAAGCTGCCGCTTTCTGTTGGCTTGTCGTAGCGCAGGAGCCGCCGCAGCAGCATGCGCCGCGTGACCCTTGCTTTACTGGTATCAGTGTAGCACAGCTTTGCCACAGAGGAAACAGGACTGATGCCTCCGGCAGGAAGCAAGGTTCGGAGGTGTGACTGGAGGGGTGGGAAGAGGATGGCCGCAATCGTAATACTAATAAATGGTTCTGTAACACAAATACTCCCGCCCGCCTATTTTCATTTGCCGCTTGCCTGTGGAGACATAAAAATCGCCAGAACGCGTGCATCTGAACCGTGATTATGGTTTACTGGTTACGTTGCTTTTTGCGTTGCAAGTAACGCTCTGTTGTAAAGGCGACGCTGTACTGTTGCACGGAGCTTCAGACGTGTGAGCCGTCTGAAGCAATGGACAGCTTGTTGCTCTCACATTGGTTTTGTTGGATGTTGTCAGCCCGACCCTGCGTTGGGCACACAAGGAGGTGTATATATGACAACAAAGGAGATCTGCGCAACCAGCTTTGACGGGCTGTTGGAAAAACGTGGCGTCAACAGACGTGACTTCCTTAAACTCTGCGCAGGGGTCGCTACAGCTCTGGGGCTCTCCCAGACTGCGGTGCCAAGAATTGCCGAGGCTTTGGAAGAAAAGGTCATCGGCGCAACGTCAGGAGCCCTCGCTCCCGCGCTTTGGTTGGAGTTGGCGTCTTGTACCGGGTGCACAGAATCACTGGCCCAGGTTGACACGCCGGACATTGCCACCATCGTGCTTGAGCTCATCTCGCTTAACTATGCGGAGACCCTGAGCGCCGGCGCCGGACACTCTCTGGAGGCGGCCAAGGAGGAGACCATCCAGGCCGGTGGCTATCTGCTGTTTATCGAGGGTGCCCTGATGGAAGGCTGGAACGGCGATGCCCTGCGCATTGCCGACGAACGCGGCATCGACATTGTCGAGCACGCTGCGTCCAATGCCGTGGCCATCATCTGTGCCGGCAGCTGCGCGGTAGATGGTGGCTGGCAGGCTGCCTATCCCAATCCGGGTGGTGCCATCGGTATTCAGGCCTATCTGCAAAAGGCCAAGGATGCCGGCAGGATCGAGTACGAGATTCCACCTATCGTCAACGTGCCGCTGTGCCCGGCCAATCCCGAGCATCTCGTGGCAGTGTTGGTGGACTATCTCCTGTTGGGCACGCTCCCCGCGCTCAATCAGTTCAACATGCCCTCCCTGATATTTGACCAGACCATCCATGACAACTGCCCGCGCCGTGGGCATTTTGAGAATGGCGAGTTCGTCTATCGCTTTGGCTCGGAGGAGGAGGCCAAGGGCTACTGCCTCTACGCGGTAGGCTGCAAGGGCCCCGAGACCAAGTCCAACTGTCCTATCGTGCGCTGGAACCGGGGAAGCGCGTGGTGCGTGGAATCGGGCGCTCCCTGTGCGGGTTGTGCAACGGCCAATCCTACCAGGCAGGGCTTTAACTGGGTTGATCTCAATACGCCCTTCCTCCATCACCTCAAGAACATCGGCATCGGGGGCTTAAGGTTTGAGCCTGCCTTTATTGCCTTTGCTGTTGCCGGCGTGGTGGTGGTTGCCCTGGCCATTCACGGCTTTGGCATGAAGAAAACCGGGCGCACCAAGGGCGGCGCGGACTTTGAGCTTGAACGCAGTTGGGACCGGGAGCACCCCGACCAGGCCCTTGGTTCTGCCGAGGCGGCCAGGGCGGCCGCAGCCGTCATGGGCGTTGCTGTTCCGGAGGATATTGAGGTAGAGGCCGAGGCAGAAGAGGCCGAAGCCCTGGCAGAGGCCGTGGAAGTCGCAGAGGCGATTGAAGTCGCAGAGGCCCCCACCAGCATAGTTGAGGACGAAACAACCGAGGAAGGAGGTGGCAACTGATGGCAGATGAAACTACGACGGATGCGCAGAATGGCGATCAATCTTCTGACGCGACACAGCCAGACACCGACGCGGCACAGTCGGGCACGGGCACCGATGCCGCCGAACAGACCACTACGACAGACCCGGTACTCATCAGCGCCGAGCTCCCTGAGACGAGACCGTCCACTAAGACCATCAGCGGGCAGTCGATTATCGACCCGGTCAACCGCATCGAAGGCCACCTGCGCATAGACATGGAAGTAGAGGACGGCGTGGTAAAAGACGCCTGGGTCAGCGGCGGGCTGTTCCGTGGCATGGAGCTGATTTTGCAGGGGAGAGAACCGGCCGACGCCGCGTATATCTCCCAACGCATCTGTGGCGTGTGTCCGGTGAGCCATGCGCATGCCGCCTGCTTTGCCGGCGAGGGCGCCTATGGCATCCAAATACCCAACGCCGCCCGGATTATCCGCAATATCCTCGAGGGCGCGCAGTTCCTGCACTCCCATATCCTCTGGTTCTACAACCTGGCGGCCCTGGATTATGTCAATCCGCTCAATGCGCTTACGGCAGACCCTGAGGCCACACTCAATCAGGCCTATGAGGCCGGCACCGGCATATCCGACTTTGGCGCGGTACAGAAGCGCCTGGAGGCCTTTGCGGCAAACGGACAGCTCTCCATCTTCAGTGGCAACTGGTTTGATACCAAGGATGAGGCGTATAACCTGCCGGCCGAGCTGGACCTTATCTGCACCGCGCATTACCTGGAAGCCCTGGAGATACAGAGCATTGCCTCGGAGATCAGCGGCATTGTGGGCGGTAAGATGCCCCATGTCATGAGTTCCATCCCCGGTGGTACCACCTGGGTGCCCACAGAGGAAAAACTCGATGACATCCTCTTCCGCGCCATTCGCATCCGCGACTGGGTTGCGGGCACGATGATTCCCGATACCTATGCCATTGCCCCGTATTATCTTGATGTGGCGGCCTATGGCAAGGGAGTGGGCCAGTACATCGCCTGGGGCGTCTTTGATGAGGAGAGCCGTGAGCCCGTTGACCGGTATCTGCCGGCCGGTGTGTGGGGCTTTGACAGCGCCTCAGTTGAGGCACCGGACGAAGCGGCCATTACCGAGGAGACCCCACGCAGCTTCTACAAGGACAGTGGCCAGCCGGTCAATCCTCGCCAGGGCATTACCGATCCGGAGTATCCGGCCGAGGGTGCCAGCCGCGACGGCCGTTATACCTGGGACAAGGCCCCTCGCTATAACGGCAAGCCCTATGAGGCCGGTGGCCTCGCCCGCCTGTTTGTTGCCTACAACCGAGGCAATAGCTTTGTCAAGACAGAGCTTGATGCCCTGCTGCGCTACCTCTCCAGCAAGGCGGGTGCCACGCTGGGAGTGGACGTATTGGCCTCGACGCTCGGGCGCACCGCGGCGCGCAACGTGGAGACACTCTATATTGCCAATCTGATGGTTGATTGGATCGGCGAGCTTGTCGGCATCCTGGGCAGTCCGGAAAGCGATGCCTCAACCTTTGCCCAGCCCGAGCGTTACGACGGAGAGGGTGCCGGCATGTGGGAGGCCCCACGCGGCGCGCTCTATCACTATGAGAAGATCACCGGCGACGCGATTGACAAGTACCAGATTATCATCCCCAGTACCTGGAATATCTCACCGCGCGATGCCAATGGGGTCCGAGGCCCCATGGAGGAGGCGCTCATCGGTGTACCGGTTGCCGATCTGGATAAGCCCATCCACGCGCTGAGGACGGTACACAGCTTTGACCCCTGTGTGGCCTGTGCGGTACATATTACCGAACCGGCTACCGGCAGGACCTTTTCCACTGTCACGAGCCCTTGGGGGGTGAAGTAAGATGGCACATCTCGCACATTATCGTGAGGCACATCCACTACCCTTTGTCCTCACCCACTGGATCAACCTTATCGCCATGGTGCTTCTCATACTCACCGGTTTCTACATTCATTTTCCGCTGTTTGAGAACTGGATGGGCGTGGCACGAGGCGCACACGTGTTCTTTGGTTTTGTGCTCTTCCTCAACATGCTGGTACGCGTGGTTCTGGCCTTCTTTGTTAAATCCTCGCCCTATGGTGGCAGTCGTGAGGTTCAGCCCGACTACAAGAGTTTCTTTCCGCAGAAGGACAACCGTCATCAGTTTGGCGCGTGGATAAAGTACTACCTCTTCTTGAAGAAGGATCACCCCTTAAGCGCCAAGTATGGTGTCTTGCAGAAGCTGAGCTACCTGGCCATTCCGTTTCTCATCATCATCATGTTCTTCACCGGCCTGTGCCTGTGGGGCCCCACGCAGGAGTATGGGCTCTTTGCCGGACTGACCGATCTCGTAGGCGGGCCGATGGTCATGCGCATCATCCACTACTACCTGATGTGGGTGTTCATCCTCTTCACCTTTATTCATGCCTATCTGGCATCCATCGAAGGTCTTGCGCCCCTGAAGATCATGTTCCTCCGCAAGGAGAGCGGCGGGCTTACCTATGATGGCACCGTGCACAACATCGTAGGCGAGGACGACACAGGCGAAGAAGACGGGCACGGGCATTAGCCTAAGGCACGCGCGGGTACATCCCGTTCAGATATATCTCTGGTGCTGCGCACTCTGTGCGTCCCTACGATAACCAGTAAACAGGAGGTCGGGAAACCGGCCTCCTGTGCTCTATGAGAGAAGGCACAAGTGTGTGGTTTGCCGGGGCGGTTGTGTGACTGGCAACCAAGTAACTATCCTTTTGGCTAGCTGAAAAATCGTTACTTGACAAGTCGTATAAGGTGGGGTACAGTTTCTTGTCTATTAAACTTATCAATATTGTAAGTTTGATAGATTTATCGGTAGGGTAAGGAGACTGCTGGCCGAGGCCGCAAGAGACGAAGGAGGTTGATTTTATGGTATGCGAACCGCGTGCCTGGCTGTGTACGCCATGCCAAATGTGCGTTCATACGATGAATCGCTTTCGGCTGCGAATGCGTTGGACGGCCCGTTAACCGTCAAATGAAAGCGAGCCGTCCACGCAACCCAAGTGGGCTACCGATCTATTCTAACAAATCTCAAGCGTAGTCCGCTTTCAATCCGTAAAAAACTGAACTGAGTAGAGTTGAGCATGATCGAAGCATCATGCCCGAAGTGTCATTACTCAGAAAGGACTTGAAAATGACTCAGACATCTCATATTGCAAAGCCGCGAGGCTTGCTGCTCAACCCCCGCCTGCTCGTCTCTCTGGCACTCTCACTGGTGCTGGCCTTGCAGTTGGCAGGCGCTGCTGTCAGCAGCAGCCAGGCACGTGCCCTTGACCAGGACGAGATCGGCCTGGAAGTCGAGGATTCCACCACTGCCAGCGTAACGCAGGACGAGCTTATCGGCACCTTCAACACCACGGTTTCGCCAGCCGATGTGCCCGAGGGCGCCAGCGTGCTGCCCCTTGCCCAGCATTCCCTGATTCCCCAGGCGCTGCTGACCACGCTGGAGCTTACCAACCTGCCAACAGCCCCGACGCCCTATGCGTGGAGCCGTACCCTGGCCGAGACAACAGGCGACTTTTTTGCCGACACCTATAGGGGCGTTGGATCAGGCAGCGTGTTTGAGGACGTCACTGTGGATCGCCTGGCAGACATCCTCAGCGCCGAAGGAGACTACTACCTCGTGTTTGCCAACCCCAATACGGCCTCTGCACAGACCATACTGGCAGATATCAACGCGCAGGCTAAGCTCCTCGGCGTTTCAAAGATCTACCATTTTAACCCGGTGGTGGATAACTTCCGTCTGGACATCACCTCAACCGACCCGGCAATCAGGGACATCACCAGTGGCACCTGGTCCACTGACATCACGGGCGGCGCGGCCGACACCAGTTTTGCCAGCATCCCACATTCCATCGGTGGTATCTACACCTACATCAAATCGCTGTTGCCCGTCTACTACGCGGTCAACAGCACCCCGGAGGACCTGGCAACCAAGGCGATTTTTGACAGCTACACCTCTGAGCAGACCCTGCTGTTCCGCTTTCACAAAGACAGCCACACCGATCTGCCTGCCGCGGCAAGCATAGACGCCACCTACCTGTTTGGCGAAGCGGACGGCACGGTCACCTACGACCAGGCTACTGAGCTTGCGCAGATAAGCCCGGTGTTCAAAGACGGCTCCAGCGTCGCCGTTGCTGCCAATACGCGCAGCGAGTACCAGTTCATCACCAGGGGTTTTGCCGCCACCGGCGCCAATCCGGCCATCAGTGCTGCCGATTATCCCGACGGCGCTGGATTCAATCTTGACTCCGTTACCTTTGAAGAAACTTTCAACCTCCTCAACTCGCCGGGCGAGCACAGCTTCTACTTCTTTGCCTTCGGCTGCAGCGACACCAAGGCGCTCATTGCCAAGGCAGCGTTGGCCGCCAAGGAAAACGGTACCACCGTGTACCTGGTGGACGGCTCGCTTGGCGGGTCGATACGATACAAGAGCGGCGCAGACATCGATGTCCTGTCAACCTCCACCTCCAACGCCTGGTTGAATATCCGCCTGGGCAACAACGCCAGTGAGACCTCTGCCCAGAAGAACCTCAGCTATCTCTACGGCGAGCTGGTCAACGGCTACTTCGGTGACGGCTTCATCACCGAGAACAGCTTTAAGAAGGCAAGCAGCAATATCCAGTATTACCTCAATGGCGACATCGGCAACCCCGACGCGCTCACCAATGGCTTCAAACAGGACGGTGCCACCAGGCCCTACGCACCACGCCTGCAATACCCCATCCTGCTCACCTACAACAAGGCCTATGTAGAACCGGTGACCCTTGCTACCACGGCCATCAAAGTCACGAGGAACTCAGAAGGCGTTGTCACGGCAGTGACCGAGTATATGGGCAGTGTCGCCAAGCAGGACTCCAGTTACAACACCAGTTTGTTCACTCCCTACGTAAACGCCACCGACCCTGTGTTCCTGGCCGCTCAGAGGGCAGACCAGGAGCTGATACCCGCTGCGTCATTCACAACCGCCGGTGTGCCCTACATCACCAGTAGCGACCTGGCCGGTCTGCCGGTCATCGGTGTGCCGCTGCATGCCAACACGGGCAGCTGGGTGCCTGAGCCAACGAGCTTCAGCTACCAGTGGTACTCCTTCGATGAGCCGATAGCTGGTGCAACCCAGGCAACCTATACACCGGTCATAGAGGACTATTGCAACGAGATCAGCGTCAAGGTAACGGCGCACCGGAGCGGCTATTCAGACACCACGAGGCAGTCGGACTTCGTTCAGCCGGAGCCAGCAGAAGCCGATGATATCACGGTCGTCTTTACCGGGCCAGAGGAGGTTGTGGTCGGCGCTGTAGCAGAGTACACCGTTGGTGTAGGCACCATTGCCGGCCCCGCTGCCTTTGAGTTGACCGTCCGGGCCAGCTCACAGCTGGAGCTCAAGTCAGTTGCTGCCCTCAATGCTGGTTGGATAGCGGTTCTTGTGCCCACGGACGACGACACGTCAAAAATCGTTTTTGGGCGTTACCCCTCAAACCCCAATGAGATCATATATGCCGCTGAGCCACAACTCAAGCTCGTGTATGAGGCCAAGACCGTCGGCAGCGCGAGCGTCACGCTCGTGAGCTTGCTTGCGGCGAGCACTGCCGGCTTTGTCGATGACGTGGCCCAGCCTCAATGGGAAACCATCGTTGCCCCCACGGGAGACGATGCGGTTGTCCTCACTGAGATAGGGGAGGCACCCATCAGCTATGCCCAATTTGACTTCAACCGCGACGATGAGCTGGATCTGCTCGACCTCGCTTTTGCCACGGGATACTATGGCGCTTCTGCCCAGGCTGGCGGAGGGCTCTGGAATGTAGCCTCTGAGCGCGGCATCGACGTGGATGCAAGCGGCGAGATCGATGTAGCCGATTTCATTATCATCATCAACACGCTCTATGCCCTCTAGGAACGCACAGATGCAGACGACAGTGCCAACAAGCCAGGATGCCGCGCGGCCCAGGCACCTGGGGCCCCTGCTCGCGTGTGTGCTTGCCCTGTTCTGGATTCTTGCGTGCGCGGTACCCGCTGCCGCGCACGCGGTAGAAGTGCAGGAAGGCGTTACTGAGGTGAGCATACCCATCGTTCTGGTAACCGGCAGTGAGGCCATTGCCGGCGCAGAGCTGGAGTTCACCTTCTCAGAAGGGCTGGAATACCTCAGGTACCAACAGGCGGACGGCATTGAGAACCCCCTGTCCAGTTTTGTAGACGGTACGCAGTTCGTCGGCTTCTTTTCTCTTGATAACCGGTACGTCCCTGCACATGAGAGATTGAGCTTTGGCAGCCTGGTATTCAGCTATACCGGCAGCCAGGCCCAGACCATCTCGGTGAATGAGATCAAGCTGCACACCAAGACAGGCAGCGGAACCAACACGGAGGTCACGACCAAAAAGACCACCAACATAGTAGCTATCCCCGTGACGCGCGCCGGCGCCGCTCCCAGTGGCCAAACCGGCCAACAGGGCACGGGCACGTCCACGAGCCCCGTAGCGAGCACCAGCGGGGGCGGGGGCTCGGCTGGCGAGGCCACCCAAACCGACGCGGTTGAGCTCCCAGCAGACGAGGGAGCAAGCACCTCGCGTTCATCGCTGGCTTCCTCGGGCTCGTCCGCCCAGACCGCAATCCCAGACGCAGATGCTCCCCTGTCTGGCGGAGAGGTGCCCGCGGGTTCAGAGCAGCAGCTTCAGGCGCTGGTGGGAGCCCTACTCGTGGCGGCGGTTATTGCCGCAGGGGTACTGTACTTCGTATTCTCCAGGAGAAAGGAGCGCAGGCGTGAAGAGGCCACAAGCCAGGAGCAGGTCTGAGAGGGCCACTCTCTGCCAGAAGGAAGGGATGGCGCGCGGTGCGCGCGCCATCCTGAGCGTCCTCGTGGCGGTTATGCTGTCACTTACTGTGGTGAGTGCGCCGCTTGTACCGAGCAGGCCCGCGTATGCAGAGCAGGATGTTACCATCACGATAGATAAGAGTGAAGGCACGCTTACGGCAACGGCCGTGCTTGCGTTCACGACCGCAGGTGTGCCTTTCATCACCAGTGACGACTCCAAAGGTCTGCCGGTCATCGGTGTACCGCTGCACGCCAACGCGGGCAGCTGGGTGCCTGAGCCGACGAGCTTCAGCTACCAGTGGTACTCCTTCGATGAGCCGATTACCGGTGCAACCGAGGCCGCCTATACGCCAACCATCGAGGACTATTGCAACGAGATCAGCGTCAAGATAACGGCCCACCTCAATGGCTACACAGACACCACCGCGCAGTCGGACTTTGTCCAGCCAGAGCCGGCAGAAACAGAGGGTAACGGCAACGATACTGAGGGAAATGGCGACAACACCGGCAACGATGATGGCGACGGCACAGACGACGGGGGGCGGGAGCATAGCGAGTTTCGCGCCACAATCCTTCCCTGGGCACCCCGTGCTGCCACCGGCAACTACATAAGCGACAACTACAGCGAGGTCCCCGCGACCCACGTCTTTGAGTCGGTCACCCAGGAACGGCTTCTTGACATCCTGAGTAGCACGGGCACCTACTATATAGTCTTTGGCGGGCCGAGCAGAGCAAGCTCACAGAGCGCGCTCCCCCTGATACAGCAGCAGGCCCAGAGCGCAGGCATCACCAGGATCTATCACTTCGATCCTCTGATTGACGGCTATCAGGCAGACATTTCCCGGCCAAGTAGCCCCTATCGAACCACCGAGTCTATCAGCGCACTCTGGAGCCGCATCACCTCACTTTTGCCCACCGGCGAGCCACTGGCCAGCTTTGATATTACCGATACCCTGCTCATCAGGTACGAGGCAAATGCGCAGAATCTGGGAACCCGAGGCACGATACCGGCCTTTTACCGTCTTACGCAAACGCAGGCACAGGCACACAGCTTTGCTGCGACCGTCGAGCGGGCTGCCATTGACCAGGTATTCAGAAGCGGCGGTGCCTCTGGTACCGTCGTGCCTGCAAGCGTGCGTACCGACCTGCAGTTCTTCAACCGGGTGTACAACGCCTCGGCCACCCTGGTCAACTCCCGTATGCCCGAGGCAGACTATAAGGTCGATGCCGCAAGCATCACCCTGTTTGACGGCCTCACCGATCAAAACTTCAAACTGCACCAGATTGGCTTTGCAGAACTGCAGAACCTCTATCAAACCCCCGGCGAGCACATCATCCTCTTCGGCGCCAGCTGGTGCCACAATACGCAGGCCATCATTGGCACCGTTGCCGCCCAGGCCGCCAAAAACCCCGATATCCAGACCGTCTATGTCTACGACACCACATTGGGCAGCCAGGTCTCCTTTGGTACCGGTACATCCATCAACCGGGCAACGGCCTACTCCAGCGTGTTCAACTCCCGCAACAGCGCCGGCTTCGGTCCGGCGGGCAATTACAACATTAGCTATATGTACGGGGAGGCCGTGCGCCCGCTCGGCAGTTTTCTCAGTGAGAACAACACCAATAAGACGGGCTCTATCGAGTTTTACGCCAACGGAGACCTGAGCGGCAACGCGCCGGTAAGCTCTGTTGCGCCCTGGGATGCTGCGGCCTCAACTCCGCTCGCCAGCGTCAATGCCATCCGTTTGCAGCTGCCGTTTCTCGTGGCCTATGACAAGGACGCGGCCAGCGCTAACAAGGCCGTGCGCCAATGGTTGCACGCGCAGGCCAGCACGGCCAATTTGGGCAGGTACCTGGAATACATGCTTGAGCTGGCCTGGGTGCGCGCGGGTCAGTCCACGTCCGCCGCCGATGCCGCCGCTAAAGGGGTTTCAGCTGCCTACGAGAGCAAGCGGGTCTTTAAGAACGGCGGTATCACCAACGACGAGGGCCTGACGATTGCCCAGGCGGGCGCGAGGGCAACTGTCCAGATTAACCATGTCCTGCAGATAACGGACGAGCAGGGCGGCCTCAGGGATCCAGGGGGCGAGCAGCTCGGCCTTGACGACGAGAAACCGGATCAAGAGCCGGCAGCTGCACCTGCGGCAAGCACGGACGCAGAGCAAACGGTGGACACCACTATTGTCTATCGGCCAGGCACAGGCACCGCCGCGACAAACGGGGGAGGCAGTGGTACAAGCGCTGTTTCTCTGGTGCAGGAATCTGCGAGCGCAGGGCAGAATAACCGGGTTTCATCAGGGCAGACATCTCAGGAGATTCTCGAAGCGGCAACTCCGCTGAGTGAGGGATCTGACGCACAGGACAGTGGGAGGACCGACTTCAGGCTGCCGTTGGCGGTGGCAGTGCTGCTCGCTGCGCTGGCTATCTTTGCCGCCATTGGCATCAAGACCGGTTTTATCGCGGCGCCGCCAACGACAGCGGTAACAGCAGAGCTGTCGGCAAGGTCACCGGAGGAAACCCATGCCTGACATCGATTTTGACGTTATATCCGCCAGCGCGCTTCTGGCCGTCTGTGCCATCTCTCTGCTGATATTCCTGCTGAGGACCAGGCTCAGGCTGGGCTTTACCAAGACCGTGTTGGGCGCGATGATAGCAGGCATTGGCCTGGGGCTCATTTTCAGCGGCCACGTTGAGTGGATAAGGCCGATAGGCACCATCTATATATCGGTCTTAACGGCCATCGTTGCGCCGCTTATCATCGTGTCCGTGCTCAGCAGCATTACCTCGCTCGGCTCGCTTGCAAAACTCAAGGGTATCGGTATGCGCTCGGTGTTCTGGCTGCTCATGACCACGGCGCTGTCAATTATCCTGGCTCTGGCCTTTGGCCTGATATTCGACCTGGGCCGGGGCGGCGAGGTAGCGGCAGAAGGCTTCAACACGGAGATTTACGAGAGCAGCATCGTGCCCGTGAGCAAGGTCATCACCGACCTGTTCCCCAGCAACATCGTCAACGACATAGGCCAGGGACATATCATCCCCATGATCCTGTTTACCGTCCTGATTGCCGTGTCATATGTGCTGGTGGCAGCGCGCTATGAGGAAAAGGTCGCACCGTTCAAGCGGCTTGTCGAGGCACTCAGACTCATTGTGTTCAAGGCCGTTGAGTTCATCATCGAGCTGACGCCCTATGCGGTCGTCGGCCTGGTTGCCGTGAGCATAGGCACCAAGTTCAGCAATGAGCTTTTGTGGTCGCTCGGCCTCATGCTGCTTGTTTCCTTCATCGTTTTTGCCATCGATATCTGGCTGGTGGGGGGCGTGCTGGTGAGAGCCTTTGCCGACCTCAACCCGGTCAGGTTCTTCAAAAAAATCATACCGGCTCAGATTGTTGCCTTCTCAACCCAGGCCAGCGCTGGCACCCTGCCCGTGACGACCAGGGTTTTGCAGGAGGAGGTCGGCGTAGGCAGCGAAGTGGCCAACTTTACGGCACCGCTGGGCACGACTATCGGGATGCCGGGTTGCGCAGGCATCTGGCCGATACTGACGGCGGTGTATGGCATCAATGCCCTGGGCATCAGCTATGGCCTGGTGGACTATGCGATTCTGGCGCTCATCTGCCTGTTTGTTTCGCTGGGCACGGCGGGGGTGCCCGGCACGGCGACCATCACCACCACCACGGTTCTGGCCGCAGCCGGCCTGCCGCTGGAGATATTGGTTATCACCATTCCCATAGCTGCCATTGCCGACACCGGACGCACGGCCACCAACGTCAGCGCGGCGATGATAGCCAGCGCAATCGTAGCCCGCGAGGTACACGACCTCAACGACGAGCTCTTCAACAGGGCGGGGAGTAAAGGATCCGCAGTTGGGGAGGCGGTAAGGGAACGGAGCGCGGCTGGGACGGCCGCAGTGGGACTGGCCGCGGCTGAAAAGACTGCACTGCAGAATTCGAACGTGGAGTAGAAGCAGGGCGCGGACGAGCGCGCAGATTTTTCTGGAGAAAGGAAGCACGATGACGCAGACAAAGAAGAGGCCACGGCCTTCAAGAGCCAGGGATGCGGTGATTACTCATCGCATCCCCAGGGCAACTCTGGCGGTACTTACAACGCTGACTTTAGTAGTGCTGAGCTTGGGCGCTCCCCATCTCAGTTATGCCTTCAATGGCTATCTGGAAGACTGCGACTTTGACGCCTACGACGACGAGACGCACGCGCCGGTGCCGTGGTACGGCTTTGACGAAACCAAGGGCGACACAGTTCCCGCAGACTGGGACGGCGTAGCAGGCTCCTATGTGTTCAAGCCCTCGCCTGCCTCCGATGCAAACTCCACCAGCGATGCAGGGGATACAGCAAGTAACCCGGCTTCCGTAGCGGGCTCTTCCAACTCAACGCAGAGTCAGACCGTTGTAGTCGAGTCCTCCGACAGTGTGGCTGCCAGTGTCCTGGACAACCAGGAGGCTGCCAACACTGCGAATTCGGCGGAGGAAGTGCTACCCGATGCGTCAACTCCCCTGGCAAACCTCTCTCCCCTCGTTCAGGCCATCGTTGGAGTCAAGGGAACGCTGGATATTGCGCCCGAAAGCGGCAGCCGCTATACGCCCGGGTCGGCACTTGTCATCAGGGGTGCGGGCTTTGCCGGCAGCGTAGAAGAGTTGAAGCTCAACCTCGGCGCTCTGGATCCGCAGACCTTGGCGCGCGTCTCAACCTCGGCAGACGGCTCCTTTGAGGCCTCGGTGACCCTTCCCGAAACACTTGAGCCAGGCAAACATGACATCGTCGTCTTTTATGGGGACTATCCCATCGTCAAGAGGACCATCGACGTGGTTGACCTTGCGTCCGCGCCTGATTCCACGACTGACAGCCTGTTTGTGGGGCTCATTCTTCTCGCTGGGCTGGCATTCATAGGCATTGGCGTCCTGCTCGGCTGGCGCGCTACAAAAAAGAAGCGCCTCGCAGGCCGTGCCCCGGAATCAACAGGCTAGCCACCGCCCTGGCGCCTAAGACCGCCCTGGCATCCATCGAAGGCCTCGCGCCCTTGCCTTACCTGCAAGAACGGTCGAGTACTACACGGGAGGTCGGTTTTTCGGCCTCCTGTGCTGTGTCTGGAGCAAGGGAGGAAAACGTGCCTCGCAAAGGAAAGATTGTTGGAATATCTCCTAAAGATTACTGCTCTTTGCCGATTGAACACCGCTTATATCAGCTATAATGGCAGGTGTTCTGCACCAAAGCAGGTATCTGCGTTACGAATGCGCAGAGCGCAGGGCAAGCACAGACGGGCACATTGAGGATAAAAACAGGAGAAGGGATGGGTTCGTGGAGTTTCTCACTTCGCTCTTGTCGCATCAGGTGGCAAACATCATATTCCTCGTGCTGTTCATTGCCGGCCTGGGTCTTGCCATCATCTCCATCGTCTTTGGCAATATTACCGACGCGGTTGGGGGCGCGCTTGACGGGCTGGATGGAGACCTTTCCCTGGACGCGGACGGCTTTGGCTGGATATCGTTCACCACCATCTGTGTGGGTATCTCGGGCGCGGGTGCCGGGGGCTTCCTGTTTAACACGCTTGGCATCCCACCTATCCTGGTTCTCGTCATAGGCCTGGCAATCGGAGTCCTCTGTGCCTGGTGCGCCGGGCGCTTCATCATCATTCCGCTCAAACGCCGTCAGTATAATGGGGCGTTTGACCCCGCGACGGCAGTGGGAAGGGCCGCGTCGGTCATCGCTCCCATGGCAAACGGTGCTATGGGGGAGGTCATGGTTGCCGGAAGGAGTCTCACGGCAAAACCGGTGTCGCCGGATCAGGTGTTCTCAACGGGTGACATCGTGCAGGTAGTGAGGGTTGAAGGCACGATAGCGTTGATAGCGAGAGAAAACAGCACGGAACGCCGTGAAGAAAATGTCAACGTAAGCAACAAGGAACAATCGGAAGCAAAGGAGACGTGATACCTATGGAGATTTTTGGAATGATTCCCGCATGGCTGCCGCTCGCCCTCGTCATAATAGTAGGCGTCATCCTCATATTCCTGTGGATGAAACGGCTCTGGGTCATCGTCCCGCCCAACCAGGCCGCAGTGTTCACCGGCTTTGGCCGATCCCAGTACCTCACCAACGGCGGCAGGGTCCGCATCCCCTTCTTCCAGAAGGTGGAGCGCTTTGACATCAGCCAGTTCCCGATAGGCGTCAATCTTACGGACATCCTGGCCGCACAGCTCATTCCGGTCAATATCGAGGGCACGGCGCTGTTCATCGTCAACAATGACCACGTCAGTCTCGACAACTTTGCCCGACGCTTCCTCGGTCGCAG
>JAIRZP010000212.1 GCA_031267175.1 Coriobacteriales bacterium
CTGGTTGAGCAGGAAGCCCATGGTGAGTTCCATGAGCATACACAGCACTATCGTCATAAGGAAGAACAGGACGGCGGCAACGAGCAGGTTCTTTCGTCTTTGGATGAGTGCCTGTTTGAGCGGTATCAGCAGCAGCGAGGCTATTGCCGTGCCCACCCCGTAGACCAGAAAGGGATACATCGGATCGTCCCACACGAGGGAGTCCGCGTCAACAATGCCAAAGATACTCATGAAGCTGCAATACACAATCTCAAGCCAGTGCCCTATCACACTGAAGGCACAGAAGTACACGGCGAGGTTGCGCCAGAACGCCCAGGTGTCGGGCCGGTACCCGGACAGCTCATCGCTTTTAGACAAAAATGGCATGTGCCTCGCTCTTTAACCCCACTGGCGCTTCTCAGTGGGCGGCCACCCAGGCCACAAAGGCCGACATATAGCCTTCGATACGCCGCTTTGCCGCCTCGTCTACCAGCTCTCCCTCACTGTTAAGAAGTGCTGCCACGTCGCTGACATACATTTCTGGTTGCAGCAGGATCCTCACATTAAGAAAGCTCAGGGGCTGGCGGAGATGCTGGTTGCTCAGGGCACCGCCAATGCGGCCTGGCGAAGTTGAGATGAGGGCTGCTGGTTTTCCTGCCCAGACACTCTCACCGGGTGGACGCGACGCTATGTCGATGGCATTCTTGAGTACGGCCGGAAACGAGCGGTTATACTCTGGTGTCACAAAGAGCAGCCCATCGCTGACTGCCACCTGCGCGCGAAAGGTCTTCCAACTCGCGGGCGTGGTGCCGTCATCGTCAAAGTCCTGATTGAACAACGGCAGCTCGTCAAGCGCCGCAAACTCCACCTCACAGGCCTCCGGCAACACAGATGCCGCATACCTGGCGATGCTGCCGCTGAACGACTGTCTACGAAAACTGCCCGGCAGCACCAGTATCCTGGTTTTGGAATCTGTCTCTGCCCTGGTCTCTGTTCCGGTCATACTGCTCCCCTGCCTCTCTCTGTACTGGTATGTTCTCTCCTCGGTATTGTACTACTCTCCTGCTCTGTAACCTACTGCTCCACCTTTTCAGCCACTCAGTCTGTTTAATGCCTCAGCTTACCAGAATAGACCATCACCGGTTACCGCCAGAAACGCCCCTTCAGAGGTAGTCGAATACCCTTCTCAAAAGTTTCTCGAAATTTTTTGAAATAGGGTCTTGCTTTATATGCTACTTATGAAGTATCATATAACATCAGATAAGGGCTACCCGCGGGGAGAAAAGGAGAGTATAATGCTTGCTAAGGGATGTTGGCCGAACAGTCACCGCAGTCGTTCACACCAAGAGGAGGGGTGATCGTTATGGAATTACTCACCGACCCGATTTTTCTGGCACGCTTTCAGTTTGCTGCCACCGTAATTTTTCACTTTGTATTTGTTCCACTCTCTATTGGCATTGGTTTGATGATGGCCATCAACGAGACGCGCTATTATCGCACCCGGGACGCACAGGACGCCGGCGCTACCGGCCTCTGGGTCAAGATATTCGCGGCCTGCTTTATCGTTGGCGTGGCAACGGGTATTACCATGGAGTTCAGTTTTGGTACCAACTGGGCCGATTACGCGCGTTTTGTGGGAGACATCTTTGGTGCCCCCCTGGCCGCCGAAGCCCTGTTTGCCTTCTTCCTCGAATCGGTCTTTTTGGGAATCCTCATCTTTGGCCGCAACAGGGTCTCCCCTCGGTTCTACATGGTTTCCGCCTGGCTGGTCTGGTTTGGTTCCTGCCTGTCCGCGCTGTGGATCCTCATCGCAAACTCCTGGATGCAGACGCCCGCGGGCGGCGAGCTGAGCGCGGATGGCTCAAAGGCGGTTATCACCGACTTCTTTGCGGCGGCCTTTAATCCCTCCCTGGCCTCGCGGTATTTTCACACCGTGCTCTCGGTCCTGGCTGTGGGAGCGTTTATCGCCCTGGCAATCTCTGCCTGGTATATGTATAAGAAGCGTCACCCGGAGTTTGCCATGAGAACCATGCGAACCGGCGCCGTGGTCGGCATCGTGTCAATGTGCCTCCTGTTGGTGTCGGCGCACGCCTCGGCCGTCGTCGTTTCGGAGGAGCAACCCACGAAGTTTGCCCTGATGGAAGGCATGTACGATTCGGAGGTGCCTCCCCTCTACCTCGCCGGCTGGGTGGACGAGGCAACGCAGGAAGTCTTTGGCCTCGGGATTCCCGGCGGGAGCAGCTTCCTCGCAACGGGAACCTGGGACACCGAGTTTGAAGGGCTCAACGAGCTCGCCCAGACCACGGAGTTTGACGGCATGGTCGTAGAGGAAGCACCGGCAAACCTCGTGTTTCAGAGTTACCACGTCATGGTGCTCCTGTTTGGCGTCATTATGATCATCCTCATCCTGACGCTCATCTTCACCTTCCGCGGAGGAACAATCACCTCCAAGAAGTGGCTCCAACGCCTCTTGATCATCTCGCCGATATTTCCGATGCTCGCCATCCAGGCAGGGTGGCTCACCGCAGAATACGGACGCCAGCCCTGGGTTGTCTATCCCTCTACCACAGGGCCTGAGGGTCTTACCCTGCTCACCGCCGACGGTGTCTCGCAGGTTGTGTCCGCGCCGGAAATCCTTATCACCCTGCTGCTCTTTACCGTGGTGTACACCTTTATCTTCATCGCGCTCATACGGGTGGTATTCAAGTTCATCAAGCAAGGCCCGGTACTCGATGCCGCGGGAGTGGCAGCAGCCGCAGTGTCCGGCGGTACCGATGCTGAAGAAGTGGACATCGTTGAGACGGTCTCGGTATTTGCCGTGGCCGAGCGCGAAGCGTCCCGTTCTTCCGCACAGCGTTCTCAGGCAGGCTCAGTGCAGATACAAGAAGGTGAGTAATCATGGATGCAACGATGTTTCAAGTGCTTTGGTTTTGGCTCATCGCCCTGTTGATTGGTGGGTATTTTGTGCTCGACGGCTTTGACCTGGGCGTCGGGGTGCTCTATCCGTTCCTTGCAAAGAATGAGAAGGAGAAGGCCGTCCTTCGCCGGAGTGTCGGCCCCGTGTGGGACGGCAACGAAGTATGGCTGCTCACAGCCGGGGGTGCGCTCTTTGCGGCGTTCCCGCCCGCATACGCCACCACCTTCTCCGGGTTTTATCTGGCGATAATGCTCGTGCTCTTCGGCCTCATAGTGCGGGCAGTCTCGCTGGAGTTCAGGGCCCACGACGGCGCGTGGAAGAAGATCTGGGATGCCTGCTTTTTCATAGGGTCCTTCCTGCCTGCCTTGCTGTTTGGCGTTGCTGCCGGCAATGTCTTGCAGGGTATTCCGATGCACGCCAACGGCGACTATGCCGGCATCCCCCTGCTTGGCCTTTTGAGCCCCTTTACCCTGCTCTGTGGAGTGCTGGGCCTCCTGCTGTTCATCACGCTCGGTGCCCGGTGGGTTGCGCTCAAGGCCCCCGAGCACAGTGCCTTACAGGCCCGCGCCGCACAGCTGGCACTGCCGCTGCAGCTGGGTGCGCTCGTTGTGTTCGTTGTGGCCAGCATTGTGCTGTTTGTGGTTGTGCAACCAGAGCTGGCCGGCTCCACCGCGGTGCTCCGCATCGTCTTTGCGGTCCTGTTTGTCGGCGGGCTCCTGGTGTCGCTAGTCCTGCACAGGAAGAGCGACCTCCTGGCCTTTCTCAGCCAGGCTGCCTCCGTGTTCTTTCTCGTGGCACTCTGGGCCTCCTCGCTCTTTCCCTCGCTGGTGGTTGCCACAAAAGGCGGCGCGGAGGCCGTGGGAGAATCCATCACCATCATGAACGGGTCATCGTCTGAGTTCTCCCTGATGTGCATGACGATTATCGCCTGTATCGGCGTGCCCATCGTCCTCGTCTACCACGTCATTATCTATCGGTCGTTCAGGGGCAGGATTGCGGACAAGGATCTGGCATCCTACTAGTTTGACCGATGAGCACTCTTGCTCAGCTCAACGCGCAGAGGCCGCCTATGGCGGCCTCTGCGGCTTATGGGCCTCAGAGCCCAGAATGATCAGCTCAAGAAAAAGCTCCAGGAAGGCTGGCTACTGGCAAGACATAAAACCTATGGGTACCCTGCCAGGAAGTATCTGGTATCGTAACATCTCTTGTAAAAATCGAGCAGAAAATGAAAGCGCGCCGTGATTGACCGATCGCTCTTTGGCTTGCCAGGGATACAAAGGGTTCTTCTCCTGCTTGCAGGGTTAGCCGTGCTTACCGCTGCAGCTATTCTGGGGCTGGCCTGGACGCTTTCGAGCGCGCTCACCAATCTGTGGCTGGGGGGCTCCCTCCCCGATCAATTCCTCTGGATAGCCCTCTTTCTGCTGTGCTTCGTGGGTGTCCAGGGCATTGCCTACGTCCAGGATCTGCTCCTGGACAGCTACGCCCACGAGCGGGCCGACGCGCTCAGGCAGCAGCTGGTCGCGGCCGTGTTTACGAGAGGGCCCGAACTGGTACAGGCAAGCGGCACCGGCACGACCACAACCCTGTTGCTTGAGGGAGTCTCACAGGTAGAGGCCTATCTGCGTCTCATCCTCCCTAAGCTGTGCCGTATCCTCATCATCCCGCTCCTGTTGGTCGTGCCGATCTTCCTCCTCGACTGGGTCTCGGGGGTGGTCGTGGTCATCGTCTTCCCCTTCATCATCTTCTATATGGTGCTGTTGGGCCGCGTGGCAGGAGAGAGGGCCGCCCGCCAGCATAAAAAATACCAGCTGCTCTCCAACCACTTTATCGACTCGCTCCGCGGTATCGACACGCTCAAGCTCTTTGGGGCGAGCAGGCAGCATGGAAAGAATATCTACGCGGTGAGCGAACAGTTCCGCAGGGCCACGCTGAGGACGCTGAGGATAGCAACGCTGTCGGGCGGTGTGCTTGACCTCTTCGTGACGCTTTCGGTGGCGGCGGTGGCCATTTTGCTGGGGCTCAGACTGCTGGACGGGTCGCTCACGCTCTTTCCTGCCCTGACTATCCTGATTCTGGCCCCGGAGTACTTCAAGCCACTCCGTGAGTTTGCCGCTGATTTTCATGCCTCCCTCGACGGAAGGAATGCGCTGACCTCCATACAGACACTGATAGAGGGCGCAAGGCCAGAGAGGGCAGGCGCGGCTGAAGAAACAGACAGA
>JAIRZP010000213.1 GCA_031267175.1 Coriobacteriales bacterium
GGGGATTTGATGTTGCTGTCAATGTTTCATCTGCTCAATGGTTGCTCGCTTCTTGAGGTAAGCGCGATCGCGGAGCTTGGCGGGATTGCTGAGTTAAGCGACGTTGCCTTCATGAAGCGCTTTGAGGGCTGTGCCGCGTGGTTTGAGCACATAAATGCCGAGATGGCTAACGGCGCTGTTTGCAACTATGAACTTCCTGCATGGCTTGTTGGGCACCGAGTCATCGCAATTGATGCTTCCGATGTGGTGGAAAAGGGCAGATCGGGGCGCACGTATAGGCTGCACTACGCCATGGACATATTTAAGATGAAGG
Organism: Coriobacteriales bacterium; assembly: GCA_031267175.1. Classification (GTDB taxonomy): domain Bacteria; phylum Actinomycetota; class Coriobacteriia; order Coriobacteriales; family UBA8131; genus WQXH01. Next base: position 314 of record JAIRZP010000213.1, read on the forward strand.
GAATCCAGTATAGGATAACAGGCCAGGCCACAGGCGAGACGCTCTCCAACTTCACCGTTGCTTTAGGTGATCTGTTCATAGCCGATCGCGCATATGGCACCATAAACAGCATCGCCCACTGCCTAAAGGGCGGTGCAGACTTTATCTTGCGGATGCGTAAGGGCTGCTTTACGCTTTACGATGCCGAGGGCAAGACGGTAGACCTGTTAGAGAGGCTGCGCCTTTTGCCTGAGGGCACAGAGGCAGACATCTCAGCTTTTGTGGATACGAAAGGCATGGGGCGTATGCCCGTGAGGGTGTGTGCGATAAGAAAAGACAAAAACGGCATTGCCAACTCCAGAAAAAGGCTCAAGCGCAGAGATGTAAGAAGGCAGACGTCCACCTCAAAAGAGGCGGTAGAGCTCAACGACTACATCGTGCTTGTGACATCACTTGGCTTTGAGGCATCCGCCGCCGACGTGCTGGGCCTGTACCGTCTGCGCTGGCAGGTTGAGATATGCTTTAAGCGCATGAAGTCCCTGCTTGAATACGGCGAGCTGCCCAAGCGACGCGAAGGCAGCGTCATGGCCTGGCTTAACGGCAAGCTGATGATAGCCCTCCTCATTGAAAAGATGCTCTCTGGGACGGATTTTTTCCCCACAGGGCAAGTCAGCATCCAAAAGGAGCCTGTGGCGTGAGACCAAGATCATAGCGCTCGTCTTAAGGACAGGCGCCATTGGTCTTCATGATCTGATGGACGGGTTTTGTGAAGTGTCCGCCAATCTCCACACCGAGCGTCGCCGCGCTGGTACGAGGCTTCAGATGTTTGAATTTGCTTAAGTTAGTGCATATGGGACGGCGTCCTCGACGTCCCGTTCCGCCCGTCCCCACTCTCAGCCCGTCCCCACTCTCAGCCCCGCCCCCCGTCCTCCGGAGTTTTATCTGGTAGTCGGATGCTTTCTGGCCCAGGCGATGCTCTCCTCCAGAGCACCCAGTGCGTAGTTCAGATCCTTCTTTCGAGTAAAATAGCCTGGTGAGAGCCGCAGGGTGCCCCGGGGAAAGGTCCCCAGCGTGCGATTGGCCCAGGGCGCGCAGTGCAGTCCGCAGCGGGTGATGACGCGATACGTGTTGTCAAGGCGCCAGGCGACCGAACCGATGTCGATCCCGGGTGTGTCAAGGGCCACGACGCACAGTGAGCGTGCGGGGTCCTGGGTGCCCAGAATGCGGACGCCCTCCACCTGCTGCACGCCCGTCAAAAAGGAAGCATAGGTCTGCGCCTCCTTGGCGCGGATGGCAGCGAGTCCCGTGCGTTTTATCCATTTCAGCGATGTTCTGAGACCATAAAAGCCCATCAGGTTGGGTGTGCCCGCCTCAAAACGCATCGGTAGAGTCTCGGGCATGGTGTCCATCTCGCTCATCACGCCCGTCCCTCCGGCTATCACGGGTTCCATGGTTTTCGCCAGATCCTCCTCGATGATAAAGCCGCCGATCCCCGGAGGGCCCATCAGACCCTTGTGCCCGGCGAAGCACAGTACGGTGATATGGTCCTTCTCCATATCTACGGGTAAAACCCCCGCCGTCTGGGCGCTGTCTACGACGTAGATAAGGTCTCGCTCTCTGCACAGAGCACCGATTTGGCGAATGGGCAGGATGGTGCCGCAGACGTTTGAGCCATGCGTGGTGATGACCATGCGGGTGGTGGGTTTGATGAGGGGGGCTATGTCGGCGGGGTCCAGACATCCCTGGCTGTCGCAGGGGATAAAGTCAAACGTAACACCCTTCTCCCTGAGCTGAAACAGCGGTCGGGTAACCGCGTTATGTTCCATGCCGCTGATGAGCGCGTGGTCGCCGGGCCTGAGCAGGCCCTTTATGACAAGATTAAGGGCAAAGGTGATACTGGGGGTCATCACCACATGCCGGAGATTGGGATAATTGAACAGATCGGCGAGCAGAGCGCGGGACTCACGCGCCATCTTATTGAGCGTGCAGCTGGTGCCATACCCGCTGCGATCGAGATTACAGCCAACATCGGTGATGTATTCACTTACCGCCTTTGCCACGCCCGGTGGCTTGGGCCAGCTGGTTGAGCAGTTGTCGAGGTAGATTTTCTGCGCTGGTTTTGTGTTTCGGTTTGTGGTGCGCCGTGCGCTTTGATGCACCGTTTGGTGTGCGCCCTGGCTCGCGGTGCGCTGTGCCTTGTGCTGTGTGTCTCGCGTCACGGTAGCTCCCTCGTTGTCGTGTTCGTCCGCATCCAGTATCCGCTCGCCCTTCTCCACATCCATCCGCGTCGTGCCGCGCGTCGGTGAATTGTCATGCCCTCCTCAGTATAGTACACTGACCAGTAGTAGACACCATCTAATAGCGTGAAGTGTCTTATGGGTCTTATGATGGAGACGAGGCTCCTTGAGCAGGAAACGGCCCGGATGGGGACCGGAAGAACCCGAACCGGGTCAATCCCGGTAGTATCCGAATGGAGAGCAGACATGGATTCAAAACAAACCGCGATATACGAGATAGTCGAGCGCGGCATGGTGGGTAAGGGTCTTGTGGACGCCGACATCAAGAAGCTCTACGAGGTCGACCCCACCTCGCAGGAGGCCTTTCATGTTCGCTGGGCGGGCCGGGAGCTTACGAATCGTGCCGCGAATGGCAAGGCCGAGGTGCACGCGCAAATCGGTCTTAATGGCACGCCCTGTCCCAAGAATTGCCAGTTCTGCTCCTTTGCCATCTGCAATGGCGTGCGCAAAGGTAAGCTTGAGATGCCGCTCGAAGACGTGGTTGAGTACGCGAAGATATATGAAGAAGATGGAGCCAACGCCATCCTGGTGCTGACGACTGCCACCTATTCCTTTGAGAAACTCCTGGAGATGAGCGCTGCGGTGCGCGCGGCTATCAGTAAGGACCTGCCTCTGCTCGCCAACACCGGCGACATGACCCTTGAACAGGCACAGCAGCTCAAGAGCGTCGGCATCAACGGCGTGTACCATGCGGTGCGTATGGGTGAGGGCATCTTTACGACCATCCCGGTTGAGACTCGCCTGCAAACCATCAAAAACGTGCAGGAAGCGGGACTTTCCATCTCCACCTGCGTGGAGCCGGTCGGTCCGGAGCATACTTCTGAAGAACTGGTGGAGAAGACCAGGATGTGTATCGACATGAACGCGATGTCTGCTGGCCTGGGTCGTCGCATTGGTATTCCGGGTACGGCGTTTTATGAGAACGGCATGATAACCGAGCTGACCGGCTCGTTTCTGGTTGCCGTCTATCGTCTGGCCACAGGTCTGGTGCCGCGCCTCAACTGCTCCGGGCATTCGTTGCTCACGGCGCATGCAGGTGCCAATCTTGCCTGGGCCGAGGTCGGTACCAATCCGCGCGATACGATGGAGCGTACGGAGAAGGGCGGGCGCGGCCAGAGCCTCGCTATGGCCACGCGGGTGTTTCAGGAATCCGGCTGGGAAATTCTCGAGGGTCCCTCACCGGGGT